>CAZXAY010000001.1:0-18716 GCA_964638435.1 uncultured Candidatus Saccharibacteria bacterium
CTTCCTTCTGATTTTAACTTAATTTTTAGATCATTCCAGTATTTTCTGGGTCTACTATTTTGAGCCAAAATCTCGATTACATCAACAACCGAAAAATACCATTTTTCTTCTTTTTCGTCCCAAACCCTACGGATTTTCTTGCCTTCAAAAATTGTGATTTGCTTTTTGCTCATTCTAAATATCCTTCATTTCTTTTACAAAATTTATTGCAAATTACTCTTTTTCTTTATAAATTATTTGTGCTTCTGTCAAATAGCATTTAAAAGTTCCTTTGAAACTTGGCGACAAATTCTTTTTAATATATTCAATTGTTTCATCAAAACTTTGTCCGCGTGCGGTTCCAGTCATAAAATATTTAATTTTTTATTTTTATTATTCTTCTAGCAAATTTACTCCATTATTATATTTGTCTATTGTTCTATATTAATACAATCGTTAATAACTTCTTTGGGTATTTGGTATTTACTAACTAAATCGCAGGTTGGTACTTCATGACCAGAATGAATTTCTACCCATTTATTATTAATTAATTTTGCTATTGTTGCATATCCTGTTCTTCGGTAATGGACACTTAGGTTTGCAAAATCACCGATTCTATTGTTGATGCTAATAATGGCATCAGTTATATTAAGATCTTTCAAATATTGTGATTGTTGTTGATAATTTTTTGATAAAGAATTTGTAAATCCTAAAGAATAACTATAACTCATGGGATCAGATGAGTAAGACGAACAATCAGGATTAGCGGTAAAGACAACTTTAACCATTCCTTTTTCGTACGCCTGAACATAATCATAAAATTTATTGTCTTCTAATGATTGCGAAGAGTTTATTAAATTTTTTGTAAATCCATTAGCAATCATAATCTCATCAACTTTAGATCCAATCGTCAGTGTTATTTCTTTAAAATTTGAAAGAGATATTAAATCTGATTCGCAAACATTTGGTATATTATTAAACTCCAAACCTAGGGAATAAGGGTTAAAGATATTTAGTCCATCTTCAGTTATCCACCAGAGTCCTAAATCATTAACTTCTTGAATCTCACCATTATATTTTTTATTAATTTTTTGAAATTCTTTTTTGACTAAAGGAAATAAGCTGTTATTGGATGTTATTGATGATATTGAATCAGACACGGAACTCGACACGGAGTCCAATTTATTAAAATAATAAAAAATTATTCCATTTATTCCAGTAGCAATTAGCAAGCTAATAATGATTTTGATTGTTTTTTTCATAATTTATTTTTTTAAATTTTTAAATTTGGATTTATTTAGAAATTAGATATTAGGATTTAGAAATTTAAGCCTTAAGTGCCTCTGACCCAGCGGTAATCTCAGTTAATTCCTGTGTAATAGCTGCTTGGCGGGCGGAATTGTAGGTTAAGGTTAGGTCACTGATAATTTGACTAATTTTTCCTTTATCCAGTATAGCTTCTGCAATGTGGGGGTTTTTGTTGTTTCTGACATATTTTACTCCGTTATAAAAGATTAAATATCTAGCAATTATGTTTGTAAGCCTTTCGTTCATGTATATGTTTTCTAACCGTTTCTTTTAAGAAACTATCAGAAAACAAAGTAAAGCCTGCCTTACAAAGCTTATGTAGAGTTTTCATCGCCCACGCGTTAGCATTTCGTTCTTGCATAGAAATCATTTTGTGCCTTTCTTGCTGAAAGGTATCTCCGACTAAATAATCTGCTTCTTTTTGCATCTTTTTATATTTGCCTCCATTCTCAATTTCATCCCATGAATGTCCAATTTCGTGGAACAAAAAGAACAATCTTTCCTTGCTACAAATAGTGTTAAAACATACTTTTTGTTCTTTTTCCTTGTATTGAAAACCATCATCTTCATCACATTCTAGAAAATATTTTATATCATTAACATGCGAAAATTTAATGCCTAGGGGTAGTAAATCATTTAATTTTTTTAGATGGTCATGATAGGTAATAATTATTTCGGGTTGATCTAGATTTTGCACAAAACATGTTTCTTCAACAACACATTCCTCAAAATCAAATCTTATCACTTCTTTTCCTTTTTGTGTAGCCTCCTTAATACGATTTAATTGATTTTTCTGCCATTCCGGATTAAAAACTTGATCTATTTCTTCCATACCCAGCAATTCACTTTGTAATACTTCAGAAATAGTCTTTGCGTTACACGACAATGCATTAATGCTATTTCGATCAAAATGATTGCCTGCAATGGATATATCATCTTTTATACTTTCAGGCTTTGTTAAAATTAAATTGATTAAATTATTATTTCTTCGCCAATCTTGAGACCCGATAGATTCATTAGTTCTATTCAATTGAGTATATATTTGCAAAATTTTACGCAAACATTTGCTTTCATCGGAGCTAAGTTTTTGTACAGCAATAAGTAGTTTTTGGGCTAATTCCAAGTTAATAAAACCATAATAACCCAAATGGTGATCATTTTCTTTTGTATAAATATCTATTTTGTGAACTTGTTCAATATCTTCTGGCATACCGTTTACCTTCCTGAATCACCTTCTAAGAGATAATAAATTTGATTAAGGTTTTTAGGTTTGTATTAGATTAATAATGTAATAATATAACAATTGATTATGCTCTTAAAGCTTCCGATCCAGCTGTAATCTCCGTCAATTCCTGTGTAATAGCTGCTTGGCGGGCAGAGTTGTAAGTTAAGGTCAGGTCGCCGATAATTTCGCCGGCATTGTCTGTTGCGTTTTTCATAGCAATCATACGTGCTGCTTGCTCACTGGCATTAGCTTCTAAAAACATCTGATATATTTGTGTCATTATTACTTTTGGTAAGATTGTATTTAAAATTGATTTAATGTCGGGTTCGAATTTGTATTCAGTAGACGATAGACGATTGACGCTAGGTATTGGTTTTTGGTTGTCATCCTGAACAGCAGTGAAGGATCTCGTATTATTGAGATTCTTCGCAAGCTCAGAATGACTGGAATTAGCATTTGTTTTTCCAATTTGGTATTCCTCAACCTCTGTCATATCTGGAATTGGTAAAATTTGTCTAGATTGAGCTTCTTGAGTGAGGGTAGTTTTAAAATGGTTGTAAAATACGAATACACGGTCAAAATTTTCGCTACAATATTCATCAATTATCATCTTACCAAGAGCAGTAATATCAGAATATTCGATTACACCTTCTGGTAATGGGAAGTCGGCAACAAGTAAGTCTTTATAAAACCTGCTAACAAATTGTTTACCTTTATTACCGATTGTGAATAATTTGACTATGAAACCTTTTTCTTGTTTTTCTTTGATAAATATATTTAATTTGCGAAGTATTTGTGCATTTAGCCCACCACATAATCCACGATTTGATGTAACGAGTATTATAGCGATATTTTTCTTTTTCCTTTTAATAAGTAATGGATGATGACTTTCTGTTGTGCCGGAACCAATATTAGTAATTATATCCCAAGCTAAGCGACTATAACTTCGCGATTTTTCGGCACTGTTTATAGCTTTTTGCATTTTAGAAGCCGCCACCATTTGCATGGCTTGCGTAATTTTTTTTGTGCCAGTGATTGATTTGATCTTGCGTCTTAAATCTTTTAGATTCGCTCCCATATTGACAAATCCTTTTATTTATTTTATAATTTAGTTAGATAACAGCCGAACACTGACCGTATGGCAGGTGTCCCGCAAGGGAATAGGCTGTTTTTTAAATTTCGTCAATAACTCCGTTTATTTTTGCGTTATTAAACAATTTTTTAGTATATTTTTGTTTTTCTAAATAATCTCTAACAAATCCACAAATATTGTCAGCAAGTCGAATCAAAGCGTTATTTTCATCTTTTTTGACTCCTTGAATTTTTTCTGTATGAATTCCTAATTTTCTTAATTCTCGAGCGAATTTATCTTTTTCAGTTCTTTTTAATCCATCAACATATATGGTAGCACTGTAATCTTCTTCAGCGCATTTAATAATTGATTTTGCTGTTGTTAAAACTGTTAAATTTACATATTCTTTACTACCTTCATATGAAGAGTAATAGATTTTATTTATAAACTTCTTATTATTGAAAATTAACTGCAGATATTTAATTCTCTTTGAAAAAGATGTTTTGTTCCATTTCGTTATTCCTCTTTTTGATTCTTTTTCAATTTTTTCACAGAGTTTGAATAAATTATCTTTCTCCTTATCAGTTAAAACCACAGAAACTAGAAATAGTTTTCCCTTAGTATCCTGGCCAGTTTCATCAACATAACAATATATCTTTTTCATAATTATTTATTTTATTATTTGGCTTTTTGCATTTTAGAAGCCGCCACCATTTGCATGGCTTGCGTAATTTTTTTTGTGCCTGTAATTGATTTGATTTTACGTCTTAAGTCTTTTAAATTTGCACCCATATTGACAAATCCTTTAATTTATTTTATAATAATATTAGAAAGCTTCACTTGGATGGGTGTTCACACCGGTTCAGATGAAGTTTTTTAATTTATCATAAAATCTACTTTTTGCTTCCTTCCAATTCAAAACCTTCTCAACTATAATTTTGTCAGCTAACAATTTATAAAACTTTTTCTCTTTATTAGTATAACTCCATAAAGCACTACCAGCAACTATATCGGCAGAATTGACGTTAGTATTTTTTATGCTGTCAACATGTTCTATCTCAAGTTCTTTTTTAGTTAAACCTAATAAATAGCAGTTAAATTCTTTTTTGTCTTGATCTTTGTGAAAATGTCTATCAAAAACAACTTTATTAATTTGCATTTGATCTGAATAATATAGTAAGCATTCTTCCAGTAAAATATACGAAAGCACCGCAAAGTTCTGGGGATTGTCTGTGATTTTTTGACCTTTTTTATTAACTACCAGAACAAATATCTCAACTTTTGACTGTATCAATTCGTTGATAAAATCCAATTTCATTTTTTCGCTTGATTTATAAAATTTAATTTCTGAAATATTACTTTCTTTTTTTCTTGCACGTAGTTTTTTTCTTAGTTTGTTAATAATCTTTTGAATTGATTCGGGTGAATCTGTGGCAACAGCTGCTAAAATAACAATTTTGTCTTTTGGGTCTGGCAGAGTTCCTGATTCATCGATATAAATTGTTATTTTTTTATTTTTCATATTTTTGCATCTTACTTGCTGCCACCATTTGCATAGCTTGAGTAATTTTTTTTGTGCCCGTAATTGATTTGATCTTGCGACGAAGGTCTTTTAGATTCGCTCCCATTATTATTCCTTATTCTTGGTTTTCTTCTGGATTAAAAATAGTTTCTTTATCATTAGCGTTTTTGCCTTGATAATGAGGATTTTCCTTATAACAGACTCTAATTGGAATTCCCAATTTTTCAGCTAATTGCTTTAAACCTGAATTGTTTTCGTCTAATAAAAATCTATACTTTTTATCACCTTTCAAAACATTTAGATGGTCATTTTTTTCGTCGTATTCGAAAGCGCCAGGGAGAAGCACGGCCAAATCTTTTTTAGAAATCACATCAAATATTTTACTTATTCCGAATAAAAAGCCGTTATCATCTCTATCCGTTTAAATTTACACTAAGTGTCGATTTGGGATTTTCTGGTCTATAATTTAGTTCAAATGTTATTTTTTGAATTGGTCGCAATTGTTCATTACCAATATTTGATCTTTCCATTTCTTCCATAAAACTCCTTTTGTTACAATTAATATATCCCTTTTGTATTAAATTCCTCTAACACTTTTTTCAATTCTCCTGATAATTTATCGGTGATTTCTTTTTTGTCTTCCAACTCGTCGCGAAGTTTTTTGTGATTTGTGCGGATATATTTATACAATGCTACCTCGTATGATTTGATTTTTTCTACTGGAACTTCATCTAATAAGCCATTTGTTGCGGCGAATAAACTGATAACTTGATCGGAAACATCAAGTGGAACGTATTGGTCTTGTTTTAAAAGTTCTGTAAGTCTCTTTCCGCGTTCGATTTGTTTTTTAGTTCCTTCGTCAAGATCAGATGAGAATTGGGCAAAAGCTGCGAGCTCTCTAAATTGAGCAAGTTCCAAGCGGAGTTGTCCGGCTACTTTTTTCATAGCTTTGGTTTGTGCGCTTGATCCCACACGCGAAACAGATAACCCAACATTAACCGCGGGACGAATTCCTTGATAAAATAGGTCGGTTTCCAAAAATATTTGTCCGTCAGTAATAGAAATTACATTAGTTGGAATGTAGGCGGATACATCTCCTGCTTGTGTTTCGATAATTGGAAGTGCTGTTAAAGATCCGCCACCATTTTTGTCATCAAGTTTGGCGGCACGCTCTAATAAACGTGAATGAAGATAAAAAATATCACCAGGATAAGCCTCACGTCCAGGAGGTCGTCGTAAAAGTAAAGATACTTGACGATACGCCCAAGCGTGTTTACTTAAATCATCATATATTACTAGTGCATCTTGCCCTTTATCTCTAAAATATTCACCCATAGCGCAACCTGCGTAAGGTGCAATATATTGAAGTGGGGCAGAAACTGATGCACCAGCCATAACTACAATTGTGTGTTCCATAGCGCCATGTTCTTCGAGCTTTGCCACAAGTCGAGCGACCTTAGACTCTTTTTGACCAATAGCAACATATATGCAAACTAAATCTTTGTTTTTTTGATTAATTATGGTGTCAATTGCTACGGCGGTTTTTCCAGTTTGGCGGTCGCCAATAATAAGTTCGCGTTGTCCGCGACCAATTGGAATCATACTATCAATGGCTTTGATACCAGTTTGAACTGGAGTATTAACTCCTTTACGAGCAATAACGCCTGGTGCAATTTTTTCAACCAGTCCAAATTCTGTGGTTTTGATTTCGCCTTTGCCATCTATTGGGTTACCAAGCGCATCAACTACGCGACCAATCAAGACCTTACCAACAGGAACCTGAAGTAATTTTCCAGTAGCTTTAACAGTCGAGCCTTCTTTTATTTTAGTATAGTCTCCCATTACAACCACACCCACATTATCTTCACTAAGATTGAGGGCTAGGCCATTTACGCCACCCTCGAATTCTACCATTTCCATGCTAGAAACATCAGATAAGCCATGAACCTTGGCAATACCATCACCAATTTCTAGTACTGAGCCAACTTTTTCCATCTGGCCAGAATAACTAAAATCCTTAATTTTGTTTTGTAAATCTTTTATAATTGTGTTTGCTGTGTCTGACATGTGAACTCCATTTCTTTATGATGTGTTAATCTCCACTAATCTTATTTCACTAATATCACCAATAGAATTTACTTTTCTAGGAAGTCATCGCGAGGTAAACCGTGGCGATCTAAACAAGCTTGGAATGAGATTGCTTCGACATATTTACCCCGACTATGTCGTCGGGACTCGCAATGACAAAGCAGTGAAGTTTTTTTAGTGAAATTAGTGTTACAGAATTAGTGGGGTTTAACTCCTTATAAAATCAGCTTTTAACTTATTTAATTTATTTTTTAAACTCAAATCCATTAGGGTGTCTTCAGATTTAATAATAATCCCACCCATAATAGATTCGTCAATAATATTAGCTAAAATTATTGTTTTACCTGTTGCTTTAGCTAATTTTTCTATAATTTCTGATAGTTCATTGTCATTTAATAAAACTGAGCTGATAACATCAAATTTTGCTACATTATTTTTTTGCTCATTAATCTTTTTAATTTGATAAATAATTTGATCTAGTTTATTAATCATTTTGTTTTGAACAAGAACTAGTAAAAAATTGACCATATCTTTTTTTAGATTTAGTTTTGTTAATGCTTCTTCTTTTTCTTTTAAACTAATCTGTGGGCTAGCTAGAAAACTGTTCATTAACTGTTTGTTGATGTATATAGAATTTAAAATAACCAAAACATCCTCAATTTTTTCTTGAGTCTCATTACAAAAGGCTTGGGCTAGTTGTTTAGGGGATAGTTTCATAAGGTTATAATGTATTAATCTCCACGAATATTATTTCACTAATGTCACTAATATTTGATTAGCTGTATATCATTTCGTGAAATTCGTGTTAATAGATTAGTGGAGTTTACTTCATTTTATCTATTGCTTCATCCACTAACTTTTTTTTATCTTCATCTGACAAGTTTTTGCTTAATATTTTTTCAACACTGGCAATAACTAAATCAGCAGTTTCGGCACGTAACTCACTTTTTAATTCCTCTTTTTGTTGACGGATTTTGGTTTCGGCTAATTTCATCAAATCATCAACTTCTTTTTGAGCTTGATTTTTAACTTCTTTGCGTAAAATTTGAGCATCCTTTTGCGCTTGGTCTAGTGCTTCTTTAGCATTTTTGCGAGCTTCTTCTTGACCAGCTTTAATTTGCTCTTCCAAATCGATTGCCTTTTTTTGATTAGCTTCGGCTAAATCGAGGCTATCCTTAATTTTTTTGCTTCTTTCATCTAATAAATTCAAAACAGGGCGATATAGCACCCATCTAAGCAAGATAAAAAGCAATACAAAATTAACGATTTGAGAAATCAAAACTTTTAGATTTATTCCAAGTGATTCCATAAAATATCCAATGTGTTAATCCCCACTAATCTGTTTTTACCCCAGTATAATTCCTTTCTGTCAAATCTATTACATAGTATTATGACAGAAGCGTTATATACGGGGCAGGCTAATATCACTAATTTTTCGCCTGCATTGAGCAAAGTCGAGATGTGAAATTAGTGTTATAAAATTAGTGGCGCTTAATTTCTATTAATCTATTCCACAAATTTAATAATTAAAGCAACTACTAATGCATAGATTGCAATAGCTTCGGTAAATGCTGCTGTCAAAATCATAGCAGAAGTAATTTTACCTGATGCTTCTGGATTGCGACCAATTGCTTCCATAGCCTTTGATGCTAAAATTCCGATACCAAGTCCTGGTCCTAGTGATCCTAGACCGATTGCCAAGGCAGTTGCCAATAATTTCATTGATTCTGGTTCCATAATACTCCTCATAAATCATGTAACACGTAACATGTAACATGTAACATGTATGCCAAATAGTGGTTATTAACTATTAAGGCGATTAATTAAACTTTTATTTTTCAATTCTCAATTTTCGTTTAAATTTTAGAAATTTGATAATTGATTAAAAATTAAAAATTAAAAATTTAAAATTGTTTTAATGTTCCTGTGTTATATGCTCTAGTGTTCATGTGATGTGGTGGCCATTGTCATAAATACTAATGTAAGCATAGCAAAAACTAGCGCTTGAATAAAGCCCACAAACAATTCCATAGCATAAAATGGTACTGGGACAACGTATGGGATTAAAAACATGATAACTACTAATAACACCTCACCAGCAAAAATATTGCCAAAAAGACGAAAAGAGAATGATATCATTTTGGCTATTTCTGATATTAACTCTAATATTCCTACAAAAAAGTTGATCGGACCCTTAAAATTAATAAATTTACCAACATATTTAAAAAACCCAACAGAAGCTATACCAAATACTTGGACCATAAAAACAGAGATTATGGCAAATGATAAGGTAGTGTTTAAATCAGTATTAGCTGATCTTAAGAGTGGGACTAATTCTGTTTTACCATGCTCGGTAACGTGCAAGCCAATCGATCCAAAACCTGGAATTAATTCCATCCAATTTGATACAAGTATTAATAAAAAGAATGTTGTTATCCATGGGAAAAATTTGCGAGCTTTTGCCTTATCTATAGTAACACTCTCGATTAATCCTAAAAGTGATTCAACTACAAACTCCATAATATTCTGCAAACCTTTAGGGATTTTGGATAACTTTTTGGTTGCAAAAAATG
The DNA here is from genome assembly GCA_964638435.1 of uncultured Candidatus Saccharibacteria bacterium. GTDB lineage: Bacteria > Patescibacteriota > UBA1384 > JAMDBS01 > CAZXAY01 > CAZXAY01. The sequence goes on from CAZXAY010000001.1 coordinate 9,768, forward strand.
ACAATAATATCAAAACTAAAATTGCAGCCCAACTTGCCATCATCGAATTAGTAATAACAATTGGTCCCACATTAAATAAAATTTTTGATGCTAAGGTAATTTCTTCCATATATTTAGCTTCTTAGATTGTAGCTTTTTAGCTTTTTAGAGATACTAGTTTTGGTGCATCTCCCTAATAAGCTAAGAAGCTAATTAGCTATCTTTCTAGCCTTTTGACCATTCTATAAACCCAAACTGATGAAGCAAAGATGGCAATACCTAATCCAGAGATGACAAATAAAGGGGATGTGGCATACTTTTTATCAAGAATTGCTCCCAGATAGGCGAACCCGGCTGCAGGTAGGGCAATCACAAAACCCAGTTGTCCACAGATACTAAGTACCCACCAGATATCATATTTTTTGGATTTTTCTTCTGTTTTCATAGTTAATTAAATAAAATGCCAATTTTTTTGCCATTATTCAACAGGTCTATTGTATCAATAAAAAAAATTTCTTGCAAGAAGGAGTGGAATTGGGTAAAATAAATTTGAAGCTAGTATTTAGAATTTGGTATCTAGTATTTTAATACTAACTTCTAGCTTCGAGATACTTAATACTTTAATAAACCAAATCGCTACATGTTATACAAAAAGGAGTCCCCATGTCAAAACTTATCGGAAAAAATTCCAATGTTCTAATCACCTGCTCTGACCCGCGTGTAATCAAGTGGTTACATGATAAAAATGTTAGAAAAAAACTATCAATTGATGGTGGAAGTTTTAGCACTATAGCAAATACTGGTTCTATCAAATTTTATTTAAATGAAAAATTAATGGATAAACTATTTGTTCAATTAGATATTCTAACCCATCATTTTAGTCCAGAAAAAATCATCCTCTTAAATCACACTGATTGTGGTTATTACAAATCACTTGGTCAAGATGAAGAGGAGTTTTATTTAGAAGATTTAACTAACGTAAGCGATTTAATTAAAGAAAAATATCCAAATTTAATAGTTGAAAAGTATTTGCTAGATACTAAAACAGGGGAGCTCAAATAACTATGCAATTTACAAAAACTTTTCACGAAATCGGTAAAAATGATGCAGATATTGCTGGGGGTAAAGGTTCTAGTCTTGGCGAGATGACAAAGGCTGGAATCCCAGTTCCAGATGGTTTTGTAATACTCGCTGATGCTTTTAATCATTTTTTGGAAAAAGAGGGGTTATTGGCAGAGGTTGAATCGGAATTAAACAAAATTAATTTTGAAGATCCAAATTCGGTTGAGGAAACCTCGGAAAGATTACGTGGACTTATTGAAAAAGTTGATGTACCATTAGAAATTATTAATGAGGTTAATAACAGTTATCAGCAGTTAATAAAAGCCACGCCCGCAACGCCTGAGAGTACTCATGCTTGCGATGGCTGGCTGGTTAATAAAAGTTATAATGATACCCTAATCACCAATCACCAATCACAAATCACAAACAGCTTCTTCGTTGCCGTCAGATCGTCAGCAACAGCTGAAGATTCATCAGCAGCTTCTTGGGCAGGCGAGTTAGAAAGTTATCTGTTTACCAACCATCAATCATTAATCAACAATATTAAAAAATGTTGGAGCTCGCTTTTTACTCCTCGGGCTATATTTTACCGACATGAAAAGGGTATGATAACTAGTCATGTGGCTGTAGCAGTAGTTATCCAACGTATGATTAATGCTGATGTTAGCGGCATTACTTTTACTGTCCACCCAGTTACTAAAGATCCTAATCAAATGATTATAGAGGCTGGTTGGGGTTTAGGCGAAGCAATAGTCGGAGGAATGATAACTCCAGATGACTATATTGTTAGGAAACTAAAAACTAAAAATGAAAAACTTAAAACTAATATAGAAATTATTGACATAATAGTTAACGAGCAAGAAATGATGATTGTGGCGAAAAAGGATGGTGGGGTTGAGGAAGTGGAAACTTCTCGACAAGCTCGAAGCAAGCAAAAACTTTCTAAAGACCAAATCCTCGAGATTGCCGAAATATGCCAAAAAATCGAAAAACATTATGGCTTTCCCTGCGATATTGAATGGGCCTTCGAAAAGTCAAAATTTTACATCGTCCAAAGTCGCCCAATTACAACATTATGATAAAAAAATGGCATAAATTAATTACTAGAGAAGGTGTCGATCTAACAACAATCTCATTAATAGATGAGGCTTTTTATGATTTATTCTGGGACTACACTAAAACAAAAGATGAATTGATGTTTACCACTTTTAACAACAGAACACTTACTCATTATATTTGTGTTGATGATTCGAAAGTTGCAAGACATAATTATAAAAAATATTTTAAAAATCCAGACGCTATTAAAAAGTACTATTCGGATGGATTAGAAATTCTTAAAAAAAATAAAAATGATGCTAAATTTTGGCAAAAATCTCTAGGTAAGCTAGATTCTCAAAAACTATTAGACGCACTAGACGTTTTTTGTAATAATTATCAACCAGTAAATTACTTATATTCCATTAAGTCTTTTTTTATAATCGAAAGCTGGCAAGCTGATTTAGATGAAATTGTTTCTAGGCTAATAAAAAAGAATAAATTAGAAAATCAAAAAACTCAAATAATTAATTCAATTTATAGGCCTTGGAAAAAGACAGCATTAATTAAATTACAGGATAAATTAAATCGCGGAGTAAATTTAAATAAATTAATTAAAGATTATCAATTTTTGCGTAGCTGGACTATTATTAGGAATAGACCAAATGAAAGTTGGATTACAAATTTAGGTGGCAATAATAATTCATTAGAAGTGGAAAAATATTATTCCACAAAGCAACTTGTATCTTTGCTAAAACCAAATGAAGAAGAAAAATACTTTATAGAATTAGCGCCATATATAATATTTTTTAAAGATTGGCGTGATGATTTAAGAAGAGAATTTGTTTACATTTGGTCCTTTTTATTTGATGAGATTTCTGAGTTTTTAAAGCTTGATCGAAATGATTTGGGTTATTTAACGATAGAAGAAATCAAAAAAAGTTTGCTAAATAATAAAGTTGATAATAATTTAATTGATTTAAGAAAAAATAACCCATGCTTAGTTACCATAAATGGTGAACGATTAGAAATGAAAGTTATTGATAGCCCTATACCACAAAGATATCAAGAAATTATTAATAATATATCAAAAACGGATGTCAATAATCAAGAAATCAAAGGTACAATTGCTCAAACTGGTATAGCACGTGGTCAAGTAAGAATAATCAACAGTTTTCATGATATTAAAAAATTTAAAGCTGGTGAAATTTTGGTTGCCAATACTACTCATCCAAATTATTTACCGGCCATGAAAATTGCTTCTGCCTTTGTAACTAATGAAGGTGGAGTAATCTGTCATGCTGCCATCGTCGCCCGTGAACTCAAAAAACCTTGCATTGTTGGCACTAAAATTGCAACAAAGTTACTTCAAGATGGGGATAGTATAGAGGTAAATGCAAACGTCGGAGTAATAACAAAATTAAAAGATGTCCCGACACGATAATCGGGATAAACTCCATTCAACGGAGTCCGCCTAAAAGACGCACTGAAATAACGCTATGTAATAGGTTTTTTAGTAAGTCTGAAGGAAGAGGGATTTGGTGGATGTCGATGCGAATAAAGGGGTTATAAGAAAATTATCGGAGGTAAAATGAACAAAAGCGCAGGAGAATATGAAGGACAATTTGAATTTGATAGATCAGTAATTATTCCTGAAAATGTTTTAAGCCCTGATGAGATTGAATGGTGTAAGCGCGAAGCTGATCTAGATAATATTCAAAGAGATTTTTTGTTAGAATCTGATTTAGACCCGATTGGTGAAAGAATTGGGTTAACAATATTAAGAGAATTAGAAGAAAAGTTGAATAGTCCAACTATTAATTTGGAAGATTGGGTTTTAGCATCTGGTTCACAATTTAAAAAACAAATATTACAAGAAATTTTACCAAATATTAATGTTGCAGAGCCTATTGGGGTTGAAGATCCTGAGTATATTGAAAAGAAATTTTATTCTTCGCCAGATCATCGTTATAGGCAAGAAGATATATTTAGACATTGGATACCAATTGAAATAGCAAAAGATAAAGCTTTTAGAACTTTTAAAGATAGTTTTAATAAAAATGGTACAAGGAATAATATTGTTGCGGTGGATACTATGGTTTTCGCTCCAAACTCACAGCGTAAATCTATAAAAAGAGAAATATATTTTCAAAAACCACAAACACCGGAGCAAGCTATTGAGATGATTAAACTTGTAAGTGGTAAAAATATTACAGTTGTAACTGGGATTGTGGCAGTTGGCGAGAGATTAAAAGGTTTTTTAAAATCTATTGAGTCAAAAGTTGAGACTAAAATTAAAGTTAAGAGTTTATCAGATGATGAAATTAAAAGATATGTTAATGAAAACTGGGATGAGGTAAAAAATTCTACAGGTGGGATTGATTATACTGGGGTGGGGAGTGATTTCATTTTTGAGATAGACGGCGATAAAGATAATTTAAAGGGTTTACCTCAAAAAGAGGTTTTCAGATGTATCGCCAAATTATACGTTATTCAAAAAGAGGTAATGGAACAATTGAATAAAATAAATGGTTAGGTATAAGTTATACCCGGAGCAGATTCAGGTGGCGTAGTTCTAGAAATTAAGGAAGGGGAAAGTCGAAGTTAATACGGAACATGAAATTGTTTCTCAATTAAACTCGAAATAAGTTAAACAATAAAGTAATAAGCAGGGTTTCCAACTTTATGTTGACAAGTGTAAACAATATGTTTACAATATAAATATATGAGTCTAATTATTTTTTCTAAAACCAGAAGAGCGATATTAACTTTATTATTTTTAAACATAGATAAAGAATTTTATGTTAGAGAAATTGCTAGAATAATTAATTTTTCTCACACAGCAGCACAAAGGGAGCTTACACTACTTGAAAAAGAAGGTATAATTTTCTTTAAAATGAGAGGGAAATTAAAATTATTTGCTGTTGACAAGAATAATCCATCATATCGTGAGTTAAAAAGTTTAATTATCAAGTCAGCTGGTTTAAAATATTATTTAGAAAATTTATTAGTTTTTTTTAAAGGAATTACTCTAGCATTTATCTATGGTTCTATTGCCAAAGGCGATTCAGATAATAATAGCGACATTGATTTATTTTTAATTGGGAATGCCAATTATGAAAAATTAAATGAAAGTATTTCTAAATTAGAAAAAATTTTTAATCGTGAGATAAATTTTCAATTAGTTACCAAAAAAGAATTTGAAAACAAAAAAATGATTAAGGATACTTTTATTGTAGATTTATTAGAGAACCCAAAGATATTTGTTAAAGGAGGTGTATCTGAACTTTGATTTTTCTTCAGTAAAAAAGCAAAAGATTGATTTTAATCAAATTAATCGGATTTTAGAAAAAGCCGGTAAAAATATTACTTCAGCTAGAAAAATTCTTAAAACTGATCAAGAGGGATGTTTTACTGTTGCATATGAATCAATGCTCAAAACAACCTTAGCTTTGATGCTTTCCCATGGATATCGACCACGAATTCAATTAGGTCATCATATAACTTTGGTTAGCTTTTCAAAATATATTTTGAAAGAAAAGTTTTTTGCAATAACCTCTACTTATGACAAGATGAGACAAAAAAGAAATAGATTAATTTATGACGATGCTTTTGTTAGTATCACCGAAGCTAACAAAGCATTGGAAGTGGCCGAAAAATATTTCCAAATTGTTGAGGAAAAGATTAAGCAGGAAAATCCACAACAAAAATTATGGAAACCATAAAATAAATTTATAATATATCTACTAAAAAAATTATGCTAAGTTAAACCTGCCACAGTTTCGTCATTCAATAAATTTAAAACGTTTTGAGGCTGTTGAATGAGCGGGAATTAAGAAAGTGAAACAAAAAAGGATCGAACGACGAATCGTTGACCCTTACTGGCAGAACCGAGGTTCTGACGTTTGCCTTAAGTAGAGAGCTTAGCATACCATGCATCATTGATACAAAATTTCCACAAAAGTTTTAAAAGATGGGGATTTGGTGGAGGTCGATGCAGAGCGTGGAATAGTAAAGAAACTTGACATATAATTGTATGTCAGATATGATAAATATATAAGATTAAAAGTAAACAACTTGTTACATGTTACTTTGCTACATGTTGCATAATTTAAGGAATGTTATGGCGAAATTTAAAACACTTCCAACAACGGCGTCTGTTCGCGAGGTGCAGAGGAATTATAAGAAACTTTTTGATCAAGTTAATAAAACCAAAGAACCACTTTTTTTGCTTTCTAATAATAAGCCTAAAGTGGTGGTTCTAGATTTTCAGGTTTTTCAGGATATGGCTAAAGAAAAGGAACTTACCGAAGACGAGGCATTAGAAATTATTGCTGAAGGTGATAAAGAATATCAAGAAGGAAAAACCACAATCCTTGCTTCGCTTAAGGATTTGCGTTGAATATAAAATTAATTACAACAATAGAATATAATCAAACTTTCTCTAGAGCATATAAAAAACTTTCACTAAAAGAAAAGATTTTAGCAGAGAAGAGAGAAAAGATTTTTCGTCAAAATGCTTTTGATCCTAAATTAAAAACCCACAAGTTAAAAGGAAAACTCAAAGATTATTGGTTATTTTCAATTACATATTCTCATAGGATTCTTTTTAAATTTACTATAAAAGGAAAAGTCCTTTTTTATGATATTGGTGATCATGATATCTATCAATAATTTATTCCCCTACTTTAGCCTAAAGGACTGTCCTATACTAATAAATGGAAAGAAGTTTGTTATTAATAATTAAAAAATACGTTAACGTAAACCTGATCCAACTTCGGAGGTTGGAACTGGTTGGGATTAACATAACTTTGAGATTTTATGAAACAAATATTTTGAGATTCTATGAAACAAATATATTTATATATTGGCTCGGGGGCAAATCAATCAAATGAGGTAGAAAATACCTTGCAAGCTTTTGATATACAATACTCAAGAATTTGTGAACATCAATTTGCAAATGTCGCCAGTGATGGAATTTTAATTATCCCCGGAGGAGATCCGCTGGAAATTTTAAAAAACTGGCAAAAATCTGATTTAAAGAAAATCCAACAATTTGCTACAAATGGCGGAACCTATATCGGTATTTGCGCCGGAGTTTATGTGGCTGATAAAATTCATTTGGGATACGACGGCTTAGGTTTTGTCAGTGAGATTAAAGATCGAGCAACGCATAGCCAAACCGTTAACGTTAAAAACAATCAAGGTAAAGTGATGGAGATGGTGATAGAAAATAATCCAGATTTGGGTGAGATTAAAAATAGCGAAACCGTGTTACTAGATGAGGAAGGAAATTTAGCAGCAATTAGAACTTTTTATGGTAAAGGTCAGGTATATTTATTCGCTCATCATATAGAAGGCAGTGTTTACTACAAGAAACTACCTCGCGATTACGCTAGTGCTGAGTATTTTGCCAACTTCTTAAAAAGTTTAATCGTTGATTAATTTTCAGCCAAAATGATGTTTGGCGACAGACCCATTATTGAAAATCAATGTATTTAACTTATCCACAGTTGATTTTTTTAGATATAAGATGTATAATATAGTTAATAAAGAGGTAATGTCCTCAAAACAAAAATAAAAAAAATTCTCGATTAAACTCGAGATACAAAAAAAACAAAAATGCTTAAAACAAAAATTACACACAAAAATAATTTATTTAATACCATGCAACCTAATAAACAGGTTTTTTTGGGTATGGGTGGAGAATGGGGTTCGAGAGAAGATTTAAAATTAACCCTATCATCCTCTTCTAATCAAGATGAGCTAACTGCTTTACTAGATGATCTGACTTCCTCACAATTTATTGACGGTTTACAAATTAATGAAGATAGCCATTCTAATCAATATCAAAACGATTCACTTGATAAAGATAAATTAGCTGATCGAGTTTATGAAATATTAGAACAAAAAAATTATTTGTTTCCTAAAGTAATTTCTCAAACCAGTAGTAGATTTTTGCTTCTACAAGCAGAGCATGAAGATGGTAGATTAGTTCTTGCTAAAGCTTATGATAATACCTCGCCATTAATTCATTATTTAAGAAAAGAAGCTAAACACTATAACATTCTTAACAGATTGATTAGTAAAACTAAAAAAACTGGTTACCAGCCATCAATCAATATACCTAAACTTTATGATTACATCAGAGATGATAGTGTAGAAATATTAATTAGAGAATATATTGATAAAAATCAAGTTGTGACCTCTGAACTTTCAGAAGAAAAGAGATTATTGGAAGATCTTGATGTCGTTTCGAATATTTTCAAAGATTTTAGAAAGTTATCCAATGTTATGGAATTAGAAAAAACTGGTTTAATGGAACGCGATTTTGTTTCTCATTATCACTTAGTTTATTTATATTGGCAAGCGCTTAAGCAACTCGACTTAACTCCTTCAGAGAATGTTTATAATAAAATAAAAACCTTATTCAATAAATGCGCACCGTTTTTTGACAAATATAATAATACCATAGTCCACGGTGACTTGCATGAAAATAATATTATATTTTATGAGGATAAAATTTATCTTATTGATTTAGAACAAACCAGAATTGGTAATATCACCGAGGATTTTGCGGCTGTTTTAAATTCTGCCGGGATAAATAATGCATCTCGTGAAGACACCGATAAAATTTGGAAAAAAATAAATAGCACTTTTAGATGTAAACCAGAATGTTATAATCTTATGTTGCATGCAATGAGAATTAAGCAAATTCTTAGAGAGATGCTATTTTATGCTAAAATTAGATCTAATCGTCTAATGTTTAGGAAGAATAAAGATTTACTATTAAAACTTGTACAAAGCTAATTACAAAAATCCCGCTTCGAGCGTAGTCGAGAAGCACACATTAAAAATTGTAAGATTCTCGAC
>CAZXAY010000001.1:18726-55277 GCA_964638435.1 uncultured Candidatus Saccharibacteria bacterium
AGCGGGATGATACCTTTATAAATATAAGCCACCAGCCCTCAGGCTGGTGGTAGTTTACATGTTACGTTTCTGTGTTTAGAGTTTTTGCAGTAAAGTGTTGATGCCTTTTTTAATATGTGGGTTCCAGAATTTAGCTCGTATTATTAATACGAGTTTTTCGTTCTCGCCACTATCGGGGTTTTTAAACCACTCGAGATCTATAAATTTCATTCTTTGAACTTCCGGTATTATTGCTTCCTTAGGGAGGTAATGATTAATGATGGAATAATATATTTGAGTTAGTTCAAATATATTCCACCAAGTAGTAAATTCAAATCCTCGCATAGGCAATAAGACAAAATCCATATCACCTAAGATGCCATCAAGCATTGAATAATCAGTACATCTGTACTGAAAAGGTCGGTGGGAACTAAATTCAAAGTATTCATACAGCATTCGTCGGATCTCAAGAGAAAGCTGGTCAAGAATGAGGCTACTTCTCAAAGAGGGCAGTACTAGATTGATAATTCTCTCATGATTTTGTTTGAAGCCAACACACTTGATATCCTCAAGCACAAATGATTGGCTTGAGCTAGCTACACTCTCAATTTTTTGTTCTTGTCCATTATTAGCAGGTTTGATTATACCGCATTTAAACTCACCATCCAAAATAAAGTAGTATTCACTTTCTCGAAGTCTATAAACCCCACCATACCTGGGGTTTATAGTAGTACCAGGTTGGGTACAGGAAACTGAGAATGATGAGGTGGTTTCTTTGGGGAGTAAAAAATCTACATTATTACTCCCACACAGAGCATTGTTGGAAAAGACGATCATATCCTGCTGATGTTTGATATTTGGATTTATACAACCAATTCTACCCGTGCCAATTTTTAATTCGTTAGCAAATCCCAGCAAATCTTTAGGGAAATATTTTTGTGATTCTATACTTGCTGAAATTTGGCCAGATGTTTCGTCACTATCGAATTGTTCTTTACTGCGACCTGCATACCATGAACTGCCTCTTCCTTCTGAACAAACTGATGCTCTGGTTCTGCCGCAGATGTTCACTATTTCGTCATGAAACTTTCTACATCTATCATCCACATCTTCAACAAAAGAACCCATGGATAACCCCTCCTCTTTCTTTTTTGACTATTATAAAAAGACCTTTTGGGTCTTTTGTTCCTCCTTGTAAAGTAACTCCCACCTTTTCTATATTTAAATATGTCAGATAGCTTATCTAATGTCAAGGGTAATATTTTTTGATAAAAACAGTTTTAGGAGAAGCTAATTCAATTGATCAATAATTTTTTCGGCTAGATAATTGGATTCAAAATCAGTAAAATAATGAGTAATATCATCACTATCATTATCCAAATAATAACCCATTTTAATACGGGAAAAAGGTACAACTTCTAAATTATTAGTTTCTTTTTTAAATTTAATTTTATTAAAATACCAAGTTATCTCAACCCAACGAAAAATTAAATCAATGGCTTTAGCATTATTTAGACTATGTTTCTTGATTAGCTTATCATAAACATAGGGCATAAAAGTCCAAAGAATAGTAACTGCTTCACCTTTTTTCTCTAGAACTGATTTGATTACTTTTTTATTTTTTACTGATTGTTTTGTATAAAATTTTACAAAAACCTGCGCAAAATCTTTTTGAATAACATTTTTATTATTGCGATTTTTTTCGATCAGACGAGCTAAATGCTGATTGATTATTTTACTATCGCTAATGCAGGTGGACGAGGAGCAAGAAAAAGATGAAAGTTTAGGTATATCATAGTGTTTGGACAGAATTTGCAGACAATCCTTACTATTAAAAGGATATTTTCTCTCAATAAGAATTTGTTTTTCGATTAAACTGCTTAGATTGTCTTTTTTACTCATTATTCCTCTTCTATTTCGAGCTGTATCAAGAGACTCAAAATAAGTTTATAAATTAATAGACTATATATCTATTATAACGACAAATAAATTTTTATCAATGTTTTTGTAGTATTTACATCCAATTTTGGGTTTACAATAGACTTCTTTCGAAATAATTTTCTTAACGAAAGCTGATAATTTTGAGCCCGCCTTGACTCGGATCAGGCGAGGCAGGCGAAAATAATGAAGAGTGAGGAAAGCGTAACAGAGTTACATTGACGAGCTGTGAATTATTTTTTAGCCAAAATTATCTGATTGCAGTAGAAAAGGTTATTTTGGAAGAAGTCTAATAGGTATAATATGCTAAAAAAAATATTATTTATATCATCGTTTACTTTGTTAATAGCAAATTTTACTCCTGCTTTAGCCCAAAAGAGCAGTGATATTGGTATTTCTCCATCATTAATAGAAGTTAATGTAGAAAAGGGGCAAACAGTTAACAAACAAATTCACATCATAAATAATGGCCAATTAAATATTTCTGTCGAAGCTTCGGCTAGTCAATTTAGTTATGTTAAAAGAAAGTCAGAAAATACTAAACTTATTAAAGTTGATCCCAATGATTGGATTAGCTTTAGCGAACCAGAATTTATTTTGGAAGCAGGCCAGGCTAAAACTATTGATTTTCAGATTAAAATTCCTGACAAAGTCGAACCGGGCGGTTATGATTTTTTGGTTGGGTTTAATCAAGTTAACGATCTTAAAGAAAACAGTATTAACATAATTAATCGAATAAATACTATATTGTTAGTTAATATTAAAGGTGATATTAATTATGACGCTAAAATAAATAGTTTTCAAACTAACAAAAAAATTTATTATACATTGAATCCTGGTGTTCAGTTTAATTATAACCTCTTTAATAACAGTGACACCTTTATCCTACCACAGGGAGAAATTGTCATTAGTAATATCTTTGGTAAGGTAACCAGTAAAATAAATGCTAATAGCGAAACCTCCAGATTCTTAGTTGGGGAGGAAAAAGAAATTTTGTCAAATTTTACGCCAAAATTTTTATTTGGACGCTATAAAGCTGAGTTAAATCTAAATTATGCTAATGGATTGGTTGTTGTGGATAACTGTGTTTTTTGGGTAATCCCACTAAGAGAATTGGCATTGTTATTAGTCATAATAGTTATGATATTTACTAAATTCAAAAAGAAAAATAAAAAATGAGCAAAAGTTTGACATACAAGTTTAGTATGGCATTATTAATTGGGCTAATCTATATTATTATCCCTCATTTGGTATTAGCCAATGATGAAATAGTTATTAAAGTTAGAGTTGCTCCAATTGTTAATATTCATCAGGATAATGACATTATTAAAATTACTACTAATATCGAAAATGCCCAATTTAAAGTTAAGATTATCGATTTATTTTCTAATAAAACTGTGGATAACTTTGATACAACTGATAATAATTTTAAGTTAAATAATGATTTAGAAGGTACTTTTAAGTTAGAAGTTAAGGCAAATAATAATTTATTTCAACTATCAGCTATTAATCAAATTTGTATTATTATTTCTAATAAACTTATTAAATCTGGTGCAGAAGTAAATCCCGGTTACCAAAAAGATTTTTATTATTTTAAATCTGATAAATTTACAGGACTTATATCAGATAATAATGGTGCAATTAGTACTAAATTTAATAATGTGAACCTGTTAAAATTAGATGTAACAGACAAGTTGTACATTAATGATACATAATGATACATAATTTATTTTTATTTCTATTTTTACAAAAAATGTGATATAATATAAATAATTAAGAATAATTTCTTAAAACAAAAACAAAAGTTATTAATTTAGGAGGAAATGTGAACAAGCAATTTAAAAAAAGCATTAGTTATTTTTTGATAGTAGTTTTAGTTCTATCATTTTTTAATTACAAACTATCTTACGCAGCCAGTTTAACAACCCTTAGTGATGCACTAACAAGAAACAAGATTAGTACTTTGAGCGATCATACAATAAAATATCGTCAAATTACCCAGCTATCTTCGGGCACAATCGGTATTGATTTTAATACTGCTGGTTTTGATGACGGGACTGTAGATTATACTGATATTGATTTCTTTTATGGCTCCAGTCAATCAGAAGTTAATGGCAGTTGTTCAACAAATTGTACTAATGCCACACTAGCTAGTTCGGCAGGAGCTGGAGCTTGGGGCGCGGTGTTTGCGACTAATGCTTTAACACTTTCCTACCCAACCTCTGCTGGCACAGCTATTAATGCTAACGATTATATTAGAATCGAAATTGGCACTTCTGCTTCTGGAGGTGATCAACAAATTACTAATCCCGGAAGTACTGGATCAAAAGTTATTTCAATAGTTTCTGGAGCTGATGACGGCAATATTGCAGTGGTAATTCTTACAAATGATCAGGTTGGAGTTAGCGCCACAGTCCAACCTACTATCAGTTTTTCTGTATCCGATATTAGTATAGGAGCTGGAGACATTGATACTGCCAATATTTATTATGCTACCAGTGATACCAATGGTAGTACCTCTGAACCTTCCAGCGGCTCGCCATCTCTATTAACTGCTAGTACCAATGCTGTAAATGGATTATCAATTTCTATAAAAAGTAATGGTGATGGCTCCAGTAATGCTGGAATATATTCCAGCACTTTAAGCGATTTAATCGAGGCTGCTGCTTCGACTGCAGTTAGCGCCAATTCTGATGGTTATGGCGTTTATGGCAAAAGTGCAACTAGTTTGACTATTGCCGAAGGCTACGATAATGATTCAAATAGTGACGCAGCTATTACCAGGAGTTTTACTACATTTTTAAGCACAACTAGTCCGGTTAGTGGAGGTACAGCTGATTTAAGTATCAAGATGGGTGTTGGCGCTACTACTAAAGCAGGGGCATATACTGACACATTGACTCTTGTCTGCTTAGGCAACTTTTAATTAAACAAGATAAAACAAATATATGACTTACGTGTTTGATGTCATTCTGTCATCGACTCTGGGGTCTGGCGACCTTGTCGCTCAGACTCGAAGAGAGGTTCATCCCGAAGAATCTCATCGAGATCCTTCATCCGCCGGCTGGCGGATTCAGGATGACAACGCTGAAACGTGTAAGTCCTAAAATATAAAAAACTATCAATTGACTTAAATCAGCATTTTTTGAAGCTATGCCAAAATTCACTAAAATAATTACAATATTTTTATTAACAAGTTTTTGTCTTGCCTTACTAACTAATTATTGTTTGGCCGAGATAAATCAAAATAATGGTTTAACCATAACTCCTATCGCTCAGGAATTAAATATGTTACCTGGCGAAAATTATCAGGGTTTATTAAAAATAACTAACATCTCTGATAGCAGTAGTACAATAAAATCAGAAATTGTTGATTTTACTGCCGCTGATGATAGCGGGCAACCAAAAATATTAACTACCAGTGAAGACTCGGGTTATTCACTAAAAAATTATATTATCTTATCAGAAAATGAATTTACTCTAGCTCCCAAAGAATCTAAAAAAATAAATTATTTTATTAATTTACCAAAAAATATTGAACCGGGCGGACACTACGGCGCCATTCTTTTTAAACCAATTAGAGCTTCGCAAGAAAATAGTCAAATTGAGGTCGGTAGCGAGGTGGGAACTATTATTTTAGTAAATTCTGGAGGTAATCCATTAATTTTAGGTAATTTAGAGGGATTTGGGATCTTGAACAACAAGATTCTTCGATTTAACAATAGTCCTGTAGATTTAATCACTAAAATTAAAAATTCTGGCAATGTGCATTTTAAACCTAAAGGTTTTATTACTGTCAGAAATATCTTAAATAAAGAAGTTGCCCAAATTGAGTTTAATGTAGATAGCGGTAATGTGCTACCAAACCAGATCAGAAAGTTTACTAATACTTGGAATCCTGGTGGTAATTTTGGATTACTAAAAGCTGAGATAAATCTGGTATACGGCAACTCCCAATCAATCTCATCGGCATTTAATTTTTATATTTTACCTATAAAAAAGATTTTTAATTATTTTATTTTATTAATTATTCTGGCTTGGATAATTAATAACATGCGCAAGAAGAAATAATTATCCACAGCTTGTATTAAAAACTAGATAGATTTTTATTATTATTAATGATAAAATAAAAGTATCAAATAATTGATATTTTGGAGGGTTATTGTTACAAGACAATTTAAGGTTATTTAGTACTAAAGTAAAAAAATTTACTAAAGCTATTCTATTATTAGTCCTATTTTTGTGTATCTCGATTCTGTTTAATGGTGCCGATAATTCAAGGGCTGCCGTTGGAACTCCTAAATTAATAAATTTTCAAGGCAAACTTAATGGTTCGACTAATTTGCCTGTGGATAATGGCAGTTATAATATTAGAGTTAGAATTTACCAAGATTCTGATTCTACTTGTACTGACGGAACTCTTAAATGGACTGAGGAACGCAAGCAAACAAACCGTGTTAGCGTTTCTAGTGGACTATTTAATATTCTTTTAGGAAGTTTAACGACTTTGGATTTGGCTTTTAATGATGATGATTTTTGGGTTCAGGTATCAGTTGGTGGTACAGAGAATACCGCCACTCCAAGTTATGAAGATCTTGCGCCTTGCCAGCGCATTGGTTCGGTGGGATATGCCTATAATGCTGACACAGTTGATGGCATTCATGCTTCATCAACTGCTACGGCCAATTATCTCTTGCCCCTGGACGTTAATGTTGATTTTTCCCTTCCTGATGATTCAAAAGTTGGTTTTCGTGATGTTGGAATATATATTCAATCCTCTGCTGATGGTAAATTACTTATTTCTTCTGATGGATCAGGCAATGACGATATCACGCTTTCCGGCACAGTTACCACCAATGATAATATTACTGTAACTAACGGCAAAGGTTTAATTGATTCAAATGGTAATGAATTTTTGTTGTTTTCTACAACTACTTCTGCTGTTAACGAGTTAACAGTCAAAAATGCTGCAACTACTAAAAGTCCAGCTCTTATGGCAACAGGCACAGATTCCAATATTGGTATCGATTTGGTAGTAAAAGGTACTGGTTCGGTGAATATTGGCAATAAACTAGCTTTTAATGAATCAAACGGTACGAATATTACTTATATTCAAGGCGGCGATCAATCTGCCGATGTCACCTATACTCTTCCAGTTGCTGCTCCAGCAGTCACGGGCTATGTTCTTTCTGCTACTGATGCAGGAGTTATGAGCTGGGTAGTTCAATCTGGTGGCACAGGCGATATTACGGATGTAGGTTCAATGATCACTGGTGCTGCCTTTGCTGATGCTACCGCTGATGATGATTGGCTCGGCTTAGGCGTTAGTGCAGGCAGAATCGAATTTGACGATCAAACTATTGATGAAGTTAATATATTAACTGCTAAACTTGGGGTTGGGACTCAAACCCCCGCAGCAAATCTAGAAGTTGAAATAAGTGCAACAGGTGCCCTAACCGGTCTTCTCGTCGATCAAGATGATCTCGATCAAATAGGTCTTCAAATCACCCAAGCAGCTGATGCCACAGCTAATGCCCTTGATATTTCTTCTTCTCAAATCTCTGGTAATATTGTTGATCTTGATTATAGTGGAGCCGAGACTCAAACTGGCGCGTTAGCTGGCCTCAATCTTGATTTTACAAATTTAACTACTAGTGGCTCCCATGCTTTCTACGGAATCTCTATTAACGATCAAGTGGGAAACACAGCTTCCACAGAATACGGTCTCTATATCCAAGGCACCAACTGGGATTATGGAATATACTCCGAAGACGCCATTTATGCTGGAACTACTTTAAATGTAGTAACCTCCCAAACCATCACCGGCACAGCCGATGGCACTGATGCCTTAACTCTAACAACTGGTGATATCCAAGTTACTGATGGTGATTTTACTCTTTCTGCTGGGGATTTTGATGTTACTTTAGATGCTGGAGATACTGCTGGAATTACTTCTGCAGGATCAACTGTTGGCGTTGGGCTTTCAGTTGATATGACTACTGGGGCAACTAATGCTGGACCTTTTTCCGGTCAATTAATCGCTACTACTTTTACTAATTATGCTGATGACGGGGCAACTGATGACCGATCAGGCTTAAATATTGTTGTTACTAATAATGCCACTGATGCTGGAACAGATGATAATATTTATGGTATTTCAGTTCAGAATCTTGGCGGATCAAACAATGCTGACGGCAATGAATATGCTATTTATCAAGCTGGAACTGGTTGGGATTATGGCCTTTATGTTACAGACGCTGCCTACTTTGGTAGCACATTAAGTGTTCTCGAAAGCACAGGAGCCACCTACAAAACTATTATTCAAGGCGGCGATCAATCTGCTGATGTCACCTATACTCTTCCAGTTGCCGCTCCAGCAGTAACTGGCTATGTTCTTTCTGCTACTACAGGCGGGGTCATGAGTTGGGCAGCGCAATCTAGCGGGACCGGTGATATTACCGCAGTTGGTTCTATGGTTACTAATGATGCCTTTGCCGATGCCACAGCAGATGATGATTGGTTGGGTCTAGGCGCTAGTGCTGGTAGAATCGAATTTGACGATCAAACTATTGATGAAGTTAATATCCTTTCTGCTAATGTTGGAATAAATACTTCTACTCCCGGATCAAAATTGGATATATTATTTAATTCAACCGGAATAGTTGGTGATGCTAATAAAGTTTTTAATCTTGCCACAACTGGTGCTACTTTTAATACTACTGGGGGTAATTTATCAAATTACGGTGCTTATTTCTCCAATACCTCTACTGAATCTGCTGGAGGAAATGTATTAACCAATATAGCCATGTATCTTGCAGCTAGTGGAGCTGATGCTAATTATGCCCTAATCACCAATGGTGGTAATGTGGGTATTGGTACAACAGCACCAACAGCGCTACTATCAGTCGCTGAAAAATTCTTGGTTGACTCCAATGGTAATATTACAAAAATTAACAATATTGCTTATTCTTGGCCAGCTGCCCAAGGTGCGGCGAGTACAGTTTTAACAAATAATGGTTCAGGTACACTGAGTTGGGCAAGTCCAGCAACAAGAGGAGTAGTATCAAATTTGACAGTCCAAAACAATCAACCAGATTCATATACCAAATTGCTTCTTCATGCCAAAGGCACAGATGGAGGGACAACTTTGTTGGATAGTTCAAACTATATGCATACAATTAATGCGGGATATGATTCGCAGATTGATACTGCAAAATATAAATTTGATAGTTCCTCAGTATTATTTGATGGCAGTTATGATATGTTGTATTCTAGTGGATCAAATGATAATTGGAATTTTGGTGCTGGTAATTTTACAATCGATTTTTGGGGCAAATTTGATGCAGGTTCATATGATGCCAACAATAGTATTATTGATTTGTATAATGAACCGATTTCAAATGCTAGTTTCAGACTTGATATTGCAAGTGATAAAAAACTGGCATGGTACGCTTATGCTAATGGCACTTATTATTATGTAGCCAGCACCAACGCATTAGATACTAATTGGAATCATATTGCTGTTGTTCGTAATGGCTCTACTATCACTTTATATATCAATGGAGTATCAAATGGAACAACTAATATTGGAAGTTATGCTTTAAATACAGGTAATTCACGATTAGAAATTGGTAATTTATATAATTATGAAAGTTCATATGGAACCCCTTGTAGCCTTGATGAAATACGTATTTCCAAAGGTATTGCCCGTTGGACAGCTGATTTCTCTGTTCCTACAAGCGAATATGAGGGTTATCCACAATATAAAGTTGATACTACTGCTGATTCGGTGGTGATGTTTGACGGTACAAACGCTCTAGAAGCGCGGAATGTTGATTTAACTGCTGATATTACTTCTGGTGGTGCTAATGGACTTGATACTGGAGCTGAGGGTAGCAGTACTTGGTATTATCTCTGGGTAATTTCTAATGGTACGACTACTGCAGGATTACTATCAACTTCATCAACTGCCCCGACTATGCCAGGAGGTTATACCTATAAAAAATTAGTTAGTGTAGTTTATAATGATTCTGCCAGTAATTTTAGAGGCTTTGCCCATATTGGCGATCAGTATCAATATACATATCCAATAAAAATAGTTGATAATGGAGGAAGCACAACAACTGTATCAATTGGTTTATCCACATATACTCCAAATTCTAGTATAGTTAAAGGAGTTTTTGGTAAATTAAGAGGTAATGGATCTAATCACGTTATGATTAACCCCATAACTTTTCCAAATTCTACTACCGTACTTGATAACAATATTGTTAATTATAGTATCTACGCTTCTGATGAAATCGTCATGTACGATTTACCCATATTAATTGAGAATCAAACTATGTATTATCAGACAACTGGTGCTACTATTGATCTTTGGATAACGGGTTTTACGACTAAATGGTAAGATAATTCCTTTGTTTGTCATTGCGATCCACTAATTGGTGGAGAAACAATCTATGTTTGTTTAATAAAAAAAGCTCGCGTTGTTGGCGCGAGCTATCGAATATTTGAACCGCTGAAGCGGACTTTTTTATTTTTCCTTGACAGTGTTCTTGTCGAACACCTGTCGTTTGAGTTGACCATTGTTCTTGCGAACAATAATCAATCCAGCATTGGCGTCAGTGCCACCGGTTGATTCGGTGGCAAAACTGTTGCAGTTTCCATTGGAAGTTGCAACAACTGCTGTTTGTGACGCACCCGAACCGGAATATCCGGCCAAGATGACTTCTGACAAATCATCACTGACCTTAATCCGGTTAAAATGATAATTTGCATCCAGTAAAGTTGTAATTACTGGACTCGGTGCGTTAGCGTCATGATACCATGGATAGGCATCATTACGCTTAGTGATTTTATAAGCTCCCTCGCCAACAACTAGGATAAATTTTTCGTTTTTGTTGTACCAGACATCCCTAATTGAAGGGTTGCCTGGTATGGTACAAAGTTGGCGGTATTTTTCAGGGTGATCACCTTTGTCAGCCAAGTCAGAATCAACCCATGAAATCAGGATTTCTCCGTTGATTGTCCCGGCAATAAAATATTCATTGACGGTTTCACCAACGTTTTCCCCGATCTCTTCGACAGAAGTTGTCCCGGAAAAGAATGGGTTTACAATGCCAAGATTTGATCGGCACCTATTGGTGCAGAAGTAACTTGGTTCGGCATTTCTCTTAATGCCGATGCCCTGGTTAGTGATTATGTAATTAGTTCCTGTAGATTTTTTGATTTTTCGGCCGAAACCAGTTGACGATAACCCTCCAGCATTTTTGGGCAGAGCATTCCATGTTGACCCACCGTCTGTGGAATATTCCATCAATCCAGTGGAATCTCCACCGGTTCTGAACCAGGTATCTGACGAAGCATCATATTTGATGTCCATCAGATTCTGACTTTGATTGCGATCAATGGACCATGTTGATCCACCATCAGTGGTCTTGAGAACTTTTCCACGGCCAGTCACGGCCATAATGTTATTTTCATCTTTGGCATCAGCGCCATTGATGAGGTTGAAGTCTTCATCAGCGTAAACTGACGGGCAAAGAAATTCAGCGAAGAACCACTGCTTTACGTAAGAGTAGAGATTGTCGCTGGCGAAGGAGTGTTTGAGCGTCCACAATGAGTTACCTCCGCCTGAGCTTGTTGCTCCACCTGCGACTCCTCCACCTCCACAACCGGATGAGATTGCGGCGAAAAGAATAACCGCGAAAATAAGTGTTACCGAGATTCCCGAGTTTCTGAACTTCTTCATTTCCTTTTCCTACCTTTCAATTTTTTATCCCACAAAGTGGGATAGATTCCCGCATATCTTCAAGCCCGATTTCTCGAGCATTTTACTGGTTATTAATGTACCATTGGTCAATTAATGCATGTCGCATTATCGATTTTTTATTGAGTGTCTGTCCAAACATCATTTTGGTTGAAAATTACCACATTCGGCGACAGACCCATCTAAATTCAATTATACTTTACTATATACTTTTTCCCTAAATATGTCAATAGTCACGCATCAACATCATCACATCGCATCCATCTCTATCTCCACCCTTGTTCTATCAATAGAATATACTCTTTTTAAAAGTTATGTTAACCCAAACCTCATCCAACTTCCGAAGTTGGATGAGGTTGAGTATAGCGTATTTTTGTAAATGTGATATAATTAAGCTATGAGAAATAATGAAGAATGACTTTAGGACAATTAGAACAATTAGAATAATTTACTTCAGATACTTTGCTTTATTAACATTGTGTTCATCGAGATTCTTGCTCATTATAAGATCACCATTAGTGGCATTTAAAAAGTAATAATAATTATGCTGATTGGGATTCTGCGCGGCTTTAATGCTAGCAAGACCTGGATTGCAGATTGGCCCAGGAGGCAAACCATTATATTTATAGGTATTATAAGGGGAATCAACCATTTCCAAATCCGCGGCAGTTGGTGCGCTCCAGGTATTCTTGGCAAAGCTTACTGTGGGACAAGATTCTAGTTTCATATCAATTTTAAGTCTATTAGCGAATACTCCTGCTATATCATTGCGCTGTTGGTCGTTTTTTGCCTCTCGCTCAACGATAGAGGCTAAAATTAGATCTTCTTTAGTAACATTTAAATCTTTAGTCCTCTGGGTATAATTATCCAACATTTTTTGCACAATTTCTTCTGGTGTAACATCTATTGCCAAGCGATATGTATCAGGAAACAAATACCCCTCTTTGCCCTCGGCAGCTTTAATAAATTTATCCTTAACATTAATGATTCCGTTCTTAAATAAATAATCGGCGATTTCGGTAATTCTCCACCCTTCGATAGTAGTAATTTTATACTCCTGAATATTACCTTGTGATATCTGATCAGCAATCTCGGGAATCTTCATATTATTTTTTAAATAATAAATACCCGGTTTTAGTGACATTGAGTGGCTTATGGAGTAATAACCAAAGACCCAAGCTGATTTGATTATTTTTGCTTGTTTTAAATTATTAGCAATTTCCATAGTCCCTTGACCAGTGAGTATCTCAAAAGACATATTCTCATCAGAATTACCTGCTGGGTGGTTTACAATAATGCGATAAAACAAAAATAAACCACCGAAAGTGAGCAAAACCGCTAGTAATATAATTAGTAGGATTTTTTTAAACAAGATGACTCCATTAATAATGTTACTCATGGTTACACATAGTTATTTATAGTTATTTATTGTGCTATTAATAACGTGAAACAAACAACAATTAACAACTATTAATAACAGTGGTTATCTATTAAGGTATTGATCCAAAATCAATTTTGCGGCGAGTTGATCGCGGCGTTCACGTACTACCTCTAATGATTTGCCTTGACTAAATAAAATTCGTTCGGCCTCTTTAGTAGTCAATTCTTCATCTTCAAACAATATTTGGGCATCGATTTTTGATGATTTAATTTTCTCCTCAAGTTTTTTACTAAAATCACGTACGTGATTTGTTTGATTAGAATCTGTACCGCTGGCATAACACGGTAAACCAATAATTAATTTATCAACTTTTTTGTTTTTAATTAAAAAAAGTATCTCAGTTATCGCCTGAAGTTGTGAGGTATAGTTAATGGTGCAAAATTCGTCTGCAAGTAATCCATATTCAGAATAAGCTACACCTATTTTTTTTGTACCGACGTCAAGAGATAGGATAGGCATACACAAATTTCTAATTTCTAATTAACCTAATTGACCTAATAAATTTAAACTGAAATCTTAAATATAAAAAGTAAAATCCACAACTAAAAAGTTAAAAATTAATTATTAAGTTTTTAGATTTAAGTTGTAGTTTTAAGTTTTTCGTTCTTAGCGATTAGTTTATAAATTGGGATTTGATTAGAATAATTAGGTAATTTTAATTACTTCACTTCTTTATTTATAACAATATTTTTAATATTACGGGGGATTGATTTGAGCCATAAAGGTTTAAATTTAATTTCCACAGATGACACACCTGATACACCACTGAGTTTAGATTGGGCGCTAGATTGATTTAACCCTTTAACCTGTAATTTTAAATCTGACTCATTAATTCTAGATGTAACCTGAGTTTTGACTTTGCTAGAAAGATTCATTGTGCCAGTAGAAAAATCTGGGTTAGATGCTGAAGTAGTTAGCTCATCATTGGCAGACAAGAGTAACTCTTTATCAGCAGATATTTGTTTATTAAGTACATCTGTAATCATCTGACGGTAGTCTTTATCAAGGAATGATAAAGTGTGAGATTTGAGCTTGAGGGTTGCTTCAAATGAATTAACCTCATCCCCAGTATTTTTGTTAGTCGAAAATGATAAAACTTCTTTAGTAACAGAATTTTCGTTAATCAACTGATCTTCGGCATTACTCTTTAAATCCTCAAGGTTTTTGCTAGCTGCCTGATTGTTTAGTTCAGTTTTTGCGTTATTAATGTCATCTTGACTAATAATGGTAACTTTTCTACTACTTCCACCACTTATTGAGTTGGTACTCTCGGCAGTAAGACGAGTATTACCAATAACAGTAAAACTGGTAGTAGCAAGATTATAACTATCGCCAGCCTCTTTGGCCTGGACCATAATATTGGCCAAACCTGAAACTTTAATAACATTACCTAAACCATCAACGCTAGCAGTAGCCTTGGGCACCGTAACAGACTGAGTAGCAACAAAAGTAAGCCCACTTGATGACCTAAATTCAGTATTAGTTTCAACTGCTTGCACATCACCAGTTGGATTTGTTAATTTAATAGACCCAGTGGCTTTTTCTCCCACATCTTTGCTACCAGTGGCGTTAAAAGTTTGTTTAACCTCATTTTCTACTTCTTGCAATTCTCCTGGAATACTGGATTTATCAACAAGATTATTGGTGATATTATTATCAACAACTATAGTAATATCTTTTTCTAGTGGCTCACTAGGCATTCCAAGAGTTATAGTGACTTTATGGTAGTATTGATAAAATAGGATAAGTGCAAGGATTAATATGATTGAAACAATAGTAATTTTAAAAACCCTTTTTTTCTTATTAGGATTATTTCCACGAGTAAGTGGTGAGATGGCAAAGCCTTCTGCCAAAAGTGGCTTAGCTATAACTCGAGTTTGAGTATTAGACGATATTTGGGGATTATAGACTACAGGTGACTCATTAGGATTATTTTGTGGCTCAGCTTTTCTAAAAGCAAATAATTTATTTCTATGAGTAGTTGTAGTGGGTGAAGCTTTTTCCTCAAAATAATGATGAACATAAACACCTGATGGTGGTTTATCAGGTTTTTTTACTGACATATCTAACTCGATTGTGTCATCAACACTAGGTTCTGGCCTTACTGATTGGATAATTGGACGAGGTGATTGGATATTGTCGTAAACCGAAAGACCCACTTGGCTGGCTAGATTACGGCCTATTTTATCTTGGGTAACCAAAGATATTTCTTTATCAAGTTTTTCTGATTCAAGTTTGAGTATTTTAAGATTAATGACGCTTTGAAGAACGGCGGCTTCTTTAGGCACTACTAAAGCTATACGTTTACCATCGATATTTTTTAGTTTATCTATAACAGAAGGGATTTCCTCATCTTGTTCTAAATAAATTACATCATCCATAAACATACTCCGTATGTAAATTACAAATTTCAAGCATCAAATAACAAATAAATCTCAAATTTTAATTTCTTAATTTTCAAAACCTCTTAGAATTTTGGATTTTGATAATTGGAATTTATTTGATATTTGTAATTTGTTATTTGAAATTTCTCTACAGTCTCAATCCTTCTACTACCTTTGATAATACCCCATCTACCACTTTTTCTTCTCCCACCAAGTCAATAGCCAAATTAGCTAGCGACATAGGGGTGACATCCCAGGTATGCTTTAACTCTCCAGTTTTATCAATCACATTTGTAATATCCTTAGGATCGATATATTGAACAACTGGCCTGCGGGCAAAAGGTAATTTTTTTGACCATTTATGATCTTTAATTGCATCTAGTAAATCAGGCAAGGCGCTACCACCGCCACAAAGCAGAATTTTGCTTGGCAAAAGATCAATATTTTTAAACTCTCCTAAACTTAATTCTACACCAGATGCCCAAACATCGCAATCAGTCTCGAGGGCTTTTTTGATAGCTGATACCTTTTGCGTACTTTCAAGTTTGCCTTGGGCATACTTAATTTTTAATTCTTCTGCCTGGGGAAAACTTACTCCCATAGCTTGAGAAACCCTTTTAGTAAAAGCGCGACCACCTAAAGCAAACATCTTAGTACCAATCACACCACCACGATTTACTACAGCAATATCAGTTGTCCCACCACCAATATCTATAAAAATGGCACTAAACTCGGCTCCCTCCTCTGGACCCATACACCTAGCAACCGCATAGGGTTCGGCCGTAATAGAAAGTAAATCTAAACTCAAACTCTCGGCAATAGTTTGCAATGCGCCCAAATGAACAATAGGGGCAAAAGCATTAAAAACTCCAATCTGAATTTCTTTGCCCTGAAAACCTAGTGGATTAATTACTTTATAGCCATCAATTTTAACATCAACGATAGCCGCATTAACCAGACGCACATCAATCTCAGAATAACCTGATTCCCAGGCTAAAATTGAGCGAGCTCTATCAAAAGCGCGACGCTGAACCCGGGCAATAATATCTTTTAATTCTTGAATACTTATTTTATTTTTGGGATGAGAACGACTGTATTTAATAGTAGTAGTTGTGCCCTTAACAAGTTCGCCGGCAATACCAATTATTACTTGATCTGGCAGTAATCCTGCTTGATTAGCAGCCATCTCGAGTGATGCCTCGCAATTTTTAATAACTCCACCTATATCAGTTACCATGCCTCCTTGCATATCTGTTAACTTTTGGCGCTGGCGACCTACTCCGATAACCTCGGCTTTATCATCAACAACCTTAAAAATTAGGGATTTAACAAACTCGGTACCAATATCCAAACTGATCGCATAGCGATCAGAAATTTTTTTTTGTTTTAAAAAATCAAATATACCCAATACAACCTCCTTTGAATAAATTTCCAAATTACAAGCATTAAATAACAAATAAATATCAAATCCCAATTTCTAATTTTCTAAACTGTTTGTGATTTAAAAAATTGAATATTTTTTGATATTTGTCCGCCAGCTGGCGGATTGTTATTTGGAATTTATATTTGATCTTATTATATTATACCAAATTTATTGACAATATAAAAATTATATGCTACATTTGAGTGCGATTGTAAAACGCTCTTAAACAACAAGTATGCAATATATGCACAATAAAAAGGAGGAACGGTGATGGATAACCAAGACTCAATAGAGATACCAGGAGAAGTGTTTATCAAGCTCAAGGGTGAGCAAGCGCTTAAAAGAACTTTGGAAATGACTACTTTAATCGAAAATGAGAGATGGCAAAGTTATTCAATCCTGCCAACAACTACTCAAATTACGAGTGAGCAAAAAGTTTTGGCAGAAAATGTATATTTGCTTCTCAGAGCAATCTCTCACGCTATTGTAGACCAAGCCACAAAATGGACATTAGACATTTGGAATGATGTCGATCGGAATTATGTCCTTTTGTATTACATACGTAAAGTAAAATCCGATTATGCTATTATCGAGATGCGTAAAAATGGCATGATCGTTTTAAGAATTTTCTCACGACAAAGGATCAGTGTATTCACCCGAGAGATTTCTGACAGTGAAGACTTGTTGCATATTTTTTCAACAGAAGTTCTCGAAAGTGTACTTAATAATCCCCAAATCGTCTTTGATACTATCATTAATAACTCTAAAGAGTATAGCAAATGGTATGAGAAAATAATGAGTAGCGTTGACTATCAAAGAAGGCAAAAATTAATCCTCTAATCAGCCTATCTTGCGAACAATTCGCAAAAAGACCCCCACTCGGGTCTTTTTCTTTATACTAAAATATCGGCAATTATTCCAAAACCGCCTTGATTCGACGGATGCCGGATGAAGACGATTTTTCGGAAGTAATTTTAAGGTGACCGAGCTCACTAGTATTAATTATATGCGGACCACCGCAGAGTTCTTTTGAATATGCTGAATTTAAATTTTTACCAATATAATAGAGTTTAACTTTTTGACCATATTTAGCGCTAAAAAGAGCTTTAGCACCTTGTTTTTTGGCATCTTTAACATTTGTTTCTATATATGCAACTGGTAGTTTTTTAACAATTATATCATTTACTATTTCTTCAACTTTTTGCTTTTGATTATCAGTTAATTTATCAGGATGAGTAAAATCAAAACGTAATTCATTACCACTAACATTAGAGCCTGCTTGCTGTACATGATTTCCCAAAACATCAACAAGAGCTTGGTGCAAAAGATGTGTCGCAGTATGCAGTTTTGGATTAATTGATTTATCCATAAATTGTTGACTGCATCTTGCTCTAGTTTGTTGTTCTTTCATTAATTTATCAAATGTAAGATAGTCAATCTTAATATTTTTTTCTTTTGCTAACTCGGTTGTTAACTCGATTGGGAAACCATAAGAATCATATAATAAAAATGCATCGCAACCTTTAATTATTTTTGGTTTTTTATTAAAAATTTTGTTTAATTCTTTAATACCGCGCACTAGAGTTTTTGTAAAATTAGCATCTTCTTTACTAATAATTTCTAGGATAGTTTTTTTATCTTTGATAAGGTTTGGATACAAATCCCTCATTATATCAATTACGAGCGTGGCAAACTGAGTAGTAAATCCTTCTTTCAAACCTAAAAGCCAGCCATGGACAATCATACGGCGAATTAAACGGCGCATCACGTAGCCTTGAGTTTTATTGGTCGGAACAATCCCATCAGCAGCTAAAAATACTGCTGCTCTTATATGATCACATACCACTCTAATTGATTTAAAAACTCTTGAATTACTCCCTTTTTGGGACGATATACTGGATACAATCTTGTCATAGATTGGTTTAATTGTATCTATCTCAAAAACTGAGTCTTTATCTTGAAGTACTGATGCTAGTCTCTCTAACCCCGCACCAGTATCCACACTCTTTATCTTTAAGGGAATATATTCATATTCATTAGTTTTTAGTTTTTCGTTTTTAGTTTTTAGTTTCTTCTCGTATTGCATAAAAACACCAGCATTCCAAACTTCTAAAAAGCGATCACAATCACAACCTGGTTTGCAATCCTTCTCTCTACAACCAATATTTACTCCTTGATCAAAATAAATTTCTGTTGACGGACCACATGGACCAGTCTCACCAGCAATCCAAAAATTATCTTTAACTCCTAATTTAATAATTTTCTCATCTGATAAAAACTTTTTCCAATACCCAATGGATTCCTCATCAGCTGGCACATCTTTACTACCAGCAAACACAGTCACCCAAAGTTTTTTGGCAGGAAATTTAAATTCATTAGTTAAGAGCTCCCAGGCAAAATTTATCGCATCTTCCTTCCAATAGTCACCAATAGACCAACTACCTAACATTTCAAAAAAAGTTAGTGTACGATCATTTGAGCCAACCTTATCGAGGTCAATTGTTCTAAAACATGGTTGATAATTTACCATTCTTTTTGAAACTGGTTTAGAAGCTCCCAAAAAATATTCCTTAAATTGAACCATACCTGAGTTTGTAAAAAGTAATGATGGATCATTTTCTGGCACAAGTAAAATAGGAGCAGTAAATTTGTGCTTCTTTTTCTTAAAAAAATCAATAAATTTTTTGCGAATTTCTTTAGATGTCATAGGTTAATAACAGTTAATAAAGGTTAATACTAGTTAACAATAGTTACTCAGACAAAATAATTATAACATTTATAATTAACCTTGACAAATCGAGTAAAATATGGTACGATTAATTAGTTTTCATGGTTATTTGAAAATTTGAATATATAGCCGAATTTTGAAAGGATGTGAGAAGTATGTCAATATCAGAGGAAAACTTCAAGGATTTTTCGCTTTTAGAGCAGATGAAGTGTCTGGTAAAGGCATCACTCATTGCTCTAGACTTCCGGTTTTTAGAAACGGAAATTCAAGTAATTATAGCAGAGGCCTTTGGGTTTTTGCATAATTACTTGGCGGAAGAGGGAACACCACATTTTGAAGGTAAAGGATTTACCCTCAGGTGTGGTCAGTTCACCGACAACATGGAATATTACCAGAAATTTCTTGAATATTTTGGCGATGAAGAAGCCAAAAAATTCTTCGCTAACGAAACCGAGGAAATATCGATAATACCCAACAAAGGGTATTATCTAGTCTTTAAAGTCCAGATCTTTGATGGTGAGGAAAGAAAGAATATTTGGAGATATATGCAAATTATCTCCCAAATTACTGACTTAAACCTCACTCACACATACAAATACGATCTGGCAAAACAGTGGTTTGAGGTGATCTTCTTCATCCACCAGAACAACCACAACGAACAGATGAGCTGGAGGGCCGAGTAGGCCCTCATTTTATATAATCGAATGTAATCTATTGAATTTTATTATCACAGTTTTTGGCAGAAGCGCTTGAGCCATCAGAATTTTGTTGCAACGTACAACCCGCAGATTCTTGAGGGTATATTTTAACAGTAATGTCGGCTGGAGAAGAAACTACAGGTATAGTCCCATCACTATTTCTGTATGTGTAAACTGAGTACTTTTTGGTTATTATTTTATCGCTAGCAGCAAAAGTCTGTTTTAAGTAACCTCCGGAGTTTAACGAGCTAACTCCAAAATAGTTATTTTCTATCACCACATTAGTGCCATCATCTGCTGTTACAATATATTTAAAATCAGATAAAGGTAATTTACCAGTATCAGAATCCCAACCATCTTTGGCCTCCATACAGTCATTCTGACCTGCTAAATAGCCCATAAGATCAGGTGATGACCACTTAAGCGTAACTTTTACCATAGTGTTGTCATAACCATAAACATAATCAGCTACCAAATTAGTTGGAGAGGGCGGTGGTCCGTAAAAATCGTAATCTTGACAATTATTTGCAACTGCAACATTATTTTTGGCAATTATCAGCGACATCTTTAGTAAGCCAATCACCCCCAATACAACAAAAAATGTAATAATAATTTTTTTGCTCTTTATGATTAGTTTTATTTTATATATAATGTTTTTCATAAAATCCTATAATATAATGACTTGCGCGGT
Organism: uncultured Candidatus Saccharibacteria bacterium; assembly: GCA_964638435.1. Classification (GTDB taxonomy): domain Bacteria; phylum Patescibacteriota; class UBA1384; order JAMDBS01; family CAZXAY01; genus CAZXAY01. Next base: position 39,778 of record CAZXAY010000001.1, read on the forward strand.
TGTCATGCCGGACTCGATTCGGCATCTCGAGCGATCCTGAAACCCCTCGAGAATACTCGGGACAGGCAAGTTCAGGATGATAGCATTGAAACGAGTAAGTTCTAAATATAATGATCAAGTTAATAAAGCTAATATTATTTATTAATTCTAATTCCAATGAGCAGGATACTCCCATATCTGTTGATAATTTTTCCCAAAAAGCTTATAACTATCGATGCCTTTAATAAAACTACCTTTTTCTGCCATTAAATCTACTACTGATTTGAAAAATTTATTATCTTCAAGTTTGAGTTTTGCTTTAATTGTACTAGTCATATTTCCTAAGCTAATTGCATCATCCCATGCCTTTATACGTTGTTTAAATAGATTAACAGCTTCTGGAACATTAAAAAATATTCTCTGCTCTAAACCTTTCATACCAGAAACTTGTAATATTTCTTCTAAAGTATCATCTACCACTTTTTGGATAACCTCTGGGTGGCTATTAAAATCAGAATGACTCTTGATTCTTCCTTGAACAATTGACTGATTTAATCGATCCCAAAGGTCAGCAGTATAATCAGATTTTGTTTTTAAAGACGGATCAGTAGCATAATAGTGAGAATGAATCATATTTATAATCGGCTTATCTTCTAAATCATATTTAAATTCTTCCCTTACATCCCTCCTAGCTAAATAACGTGTAGCAGAATCAGCCATTGCTGGATTATCAAATTTACTAAATTTCCTTAACGGCTCTAACTCTTTTTCATAAATCTTTAGAACTTCATCTCGAATAGTAACTAAATCATCTTTACCCTGTAAAGAAAATATAACCACCGGTTGCCCGTTTTCTTCAATAGTTCTAACTGATAATTGTTTTTGCAGTATTGTATCAAATAACAATGGGTCATCAGATCGAACAGCTTTTAATATACTACCTTCCTCAAAAATTCCTTTATTAAATTTACCAGCAATTTCTAAATATTTCCTTGGATATTTAAAAAAGTACAAAACCGTTGACCCATAACCAAATTTTAATCTAATCAGATTATTATGCAACTTAATTAACCCCTCAATACCTATATTACCAATTAAATTTTGGGCCTCAACCTTATTAAAACTTCCCAGTACATCTCCAAGTCTAACTGGTCTAACTTTAACTGGCATCATAAATAAGGGATTTGTATCAATAGTGTATTTTCTTAAATTGCCCCATATTCTAACGTCTGCTAGTGCTACATTTTTCGGTAAAGTTCTACTATTAGACCACTCTCTCATCCCTGCTTGATTAATAACTTGCATTAAATTCTGATGTAAATCTTCTTGTTCTTGTGTATTTAATGCTTTAACAACACTAGGGAATTCACCTATTTTTGATTCCCCAATAGACACGCTCCTTTCCGTCACATTTTTTCCATTTCTAATCACATAATTTTGTTTTAAACCAGTAGCTATTTCAGGTAAATTAGGTTCTAAAAATTTAAACCAACTTAATATTGATTTGGGAATTAATTTTTTTAAAGGTGTAAAAAGTGATCTAAGTCTAATGGCCGATTTAACAAAAACTACTCCTAAGGTAATTTCAACTTGTCCAGTTGACAGGGAACCAAACGCTGTTGTGTTAAGTATAAAATCTAATTGTTTAAAAAACTCATCAGAGTTATATCCGGGTGGTTGGATTAGAGTTTTTACCTCAGCCTCTGTAAATGATGAATTGTTGCGATTCTCAAAATAATTGGTTAAATAACCCTCAGGACTATAAAGCCAATCCAAAGTCTCTTTTTCAAAAATTGTTGTCTTGGGTTTATCCTTACCATTTTTATCAAAATATTCACGCATATCGTCACCAAAGAAAACTGGGTTATCTCGATAGACCTTATCATTTAAACTTGATGGATGAAAGCCAAATAATTCCTTAATGTAACTATTAATCCCCTCATAAATAGAAATATCTTTGGGAAGTTTAAGGCCTAAAACTTGATTAAACCAAAAATCTATATCTGGCGAAATTGTGGTAGCCTGTTTACTAGGTGTTACATCATTTTTAACTAACAAATCTACATAAGTATAACCAGGATCATTTTTTTTATAATTATTAATGATTCTGGCTCTCTCTTGGCGACTCTTCATCCAATAATCTTCATAATCAAGTGTAAACATTATTACTAAGGCGCGAGTTACACCTACATATTTTTCTAATCCAATTTGAACAGCTTGGTGATCACTAAAAGCAGTATATTGACTGTGAGTATCGGTTTCTACAGCACTAACATAATTAGGCAAAATTATATTAGTCATTAAAACTATTATTATTAAATATATAACAATTTTTTTCATTTAAGATTAATCCTTTCAATAATATCATTAAATAAAATATATAAATTACCATCTCCATATACATTTAATGACTGTGGGGCATCCATAAATTCCGCAATTTGCTTATTATTTCTATCCTTAATAATAAATGGCATATCACGATTCTCATCATAAATTAAATAATAATAATTACTTCTATCTAAATTCCAAGTAAAGATACCTGCTATTACTGGCAAATTAATGGTTTTTTGTTTTTTGTTGATAACGTCATAAATAAATACTTGATCTTGATTATTAAAAAAGGCGATTTGTTTTGAATCTGCTGACCACTTAGCTATAGGTAATGAATCACCATCATAGTTAAGATCAAAATCTATTTTTAGATTACCATCAAGACTATAGATATAAGCCCAAAGACTATTATCTTTTCGATAAATAATACTGCCATAATTATTGTCAGGAGAGATTGTTAAATCATAAGAATCTTTGGGAAGATCTAAAACTTTGGAATTATTTGATAAATTAACGTCTGATTTTGCTAATGAAAAATTATCGTTATCACTTGCTATATTGAATAATTGATTATCATTTGACCAAATAAACTCACTGCTATTATCATAATTTTTTTGTTCTTTAGTAATTAGATCAATAATTAATGTTTTAACATTAGCCCCGCCATCTAAAGTTTGTAATAACATATAATTTGAATTAGGCGACAAACCAAACATTGTTACCTCTTGATCATTGTTAACCTGCACCTCAGCAATTTCTTTTGTTGGGACTGTTGGTTCTTCTATAGGATTTTCTTGAACATCAACTGTTTCATCTTTTGTAACATCCGGAGCTTCCTCTTGAAGTATTTCTGATTTAGTCTGTTCTGACTCTACTGGACTATTGTCCAATAAAATTATTATGTTATCATCACTAAGATAATAAATTTTATTAGGATCATCTTTAACAATAACTGGACTAGGAGATATTGTTGCTACAGTGGGCGAGTTAGAAATAATTGATGGCAAGATTATTTCATCAGCCTTAACAAGACTAACTGTAGTCAAATTAATTGGGCTAGGTTCATTCTCAACATCAATGACCTTTTCTAAATACCCATCTTTCTCAATCCTAATTACCCCTTTATCTTGACCAGCTGGAACTTTTAAAACTGTTAGATTACCAATTTCTTTTTGAACATAGGGCGCACTTTCATCATTCACTTGATAACTTAAATTATAGTCTTTAGTATTAGAATAAATATAAATATATTTTTGCTTTGTAATTTTTAGATACACAATATTTGAAATAATCACAAGAATTACAATTATTATCGGGGTAATTATTACTAGTTTTCTTTTTAAATTATGTTTGAAAAAATTATTTAGCATAATTATTTCCTCCAGTTTCTTGCACCAATCACAGCACCATTTGTAGCAGTAAACTCTTCTTTATTAATACTCCATCCAATTTTAACATTTTCTTTATTGGGATGATACTTCCAATCACCATCTAAATCTGCAAAAAACCCGTGACGAATAAATAATCGATCTAAATAATTTAAACCAACCTCATTACTTCCATCTTGACCAATTTTATCAATCTTGATTAAATCACACCTAAAATCATAGACTGTGGTTGGTAAACGTTTTTTTAAATAAGTAATCAATTGGTTTATTGAATAACTATTTTCTGGGAAACTGATTTTGTATATATTTTTACCCTTACTAATATTAAGATGTTCAATACTAGCGTTACTAACTGAACCAACTCCATGTAGCAAACCATAAACCAAATTAGTAACAGCGCGTGATTCATTGTTATCATTTATTATGTCAAAAATCGCGATAGGATCATTAATATTAAATTTGCTACCACTATTGTCAATATAATAACTCTGAACATTTTTAGGAAAAATTTTATTGGTTAATTCATAGGAGATAATATTTGCTAAACCTTCTAAAAATGAGTTGGTAGTATAGTCATTCATATAGCCACCCATAGGTTTGGAAATTTTATCATGTGGTTTTTTGAATGGAACAATCCAAATAGGCACTTCTGGTGAATTAAATTTACCATTATATACCTTTTCGAGCATGGCATGTGCTAATTGATGATATTCATAATATGGCTTGCGATCTTTGGTTAATTCTATAGCATTACCATTTAGCACTAATTTATCATCTTTTATTCTATAAGATCCATAGTCGATTGGCACTCCGTTATCACCAATTGCCTCATCAAACCCATATTGGACTGTTACACTTTTAGAATCAAGTTGAATATTAAAATCACCATTTTCGGCACTAATTTTAATGTAAGCCTGATAGAGATTATAATAAACTTCAGCTAGTGTCATTAATTCTTTATTAATCAGGTAATCTCTGTCAGGATAATCAAAATTTTGAGCGTTTATGCCTTCATTATCACTAATATTTATATCTTTATCTTTTTTATCACTTTTCTCTGCAGAAATATCAAAAGATTTTGTTACAAAATGTGCTACTTGATTGTTAGAATAAAAAAATTTTAAAATGGGTGTTTTTTCTTTGGCACCTCTTGAATCCCAATAATCAAGTCTTAATTTAATGGTATTTTGATCATTTTTAATACTACTGCGTGGAAAACTAATTTCAAATTTTCCCTTGTTATTAGTTCTAACATACAAATCCTCAATTGGTTTGAGCTCCTCTGGCACACCAATTAAAGAATTATATGTAATCCCTTTTACAATAATGCTGGCGTCTTGATCTTCATTACCAGTGCTATCACCATCTAAAACTAGCATATTGGCATATGGTAATGGATTTTCAAATGGAGTAGTTACAGTACCATTTACTTGTGACCAAATATCAATTTTTAAAATATTGCTGATAGCGATAATATTGTTTATAACATGATCAGCTTTGACCTCAATCTTTTTTATGAGTAGATTAATTGAATCGTCTAATTTTAAACTGAATCTTGTAGAATAATCTTTACCGGCTTCAATCTTATCGATGTTCCACTGTAGATGATCTTTACTAATTACCTTTATCTTGCTATTTGACTCAGGTACAAATTTACTCTCATCGGGAAGATAAATATTAGCAGTAATATTTGATTGGTCAATAGTTACGGTTGGGATTGTATATTTAAGATAAACTATATCGCCAGGAAAAGTTTTTTGTTCAGCAACAACTTTTGATGTATCTTGTGATGGAAGACACTCAGTATACTCTTTATTACAAAGTGATAATTTAGGCCCACTTTCGATTTTAAGTTCCAAAATATTAGATTTAGGAATCTCGTTAAAATATAATTGATCAACTGTTTTAATGGATTTAATCAAGTCATCATATAATGTATCTTTCTTATTTTGGGCTAATGCTAATAAGTCCGGATCAGTATTAATATAATCCTTCAAACTTGTACCATTTTCATCAACAATATTATTTTTAATTACCAACACTTTATTATTAAGCATACTTACTACTTTAGGATTTACAATTTGATAGCTCGATTGAGATATTCTATTAACTTCACTAAATAATATCTCCCTGTATCTTTTTAAATCTTGCAGTTGTGTATTAACTTTGATTTTATTATCTTCTAATAAAGAAAGGTCTAAATCTTTTTCAGGTATTTGTAATTGAAATTTTTCTACTATATACTGAGCAAATTTGATTCGATTATCAACTCCGCTAGACGTATTATAATTCCAAATAAGTTTTTGATAACCTTCATCAAATACAAAATATGACGGGATATTCTCTTTTACTTCGCTGTAGGCTAGAAAAAACTTTTTTTCGTTAGGTTTTAAATCAGGTGCGATAAATGGTAATTGTGACTCAATAATCAAATTGTTTTGATCAGATTGATTGTTAACATTTTTGGCATAGCTAGATTCAAAATTTATTTTATCACCAGGCTGGAATTGAGTATTATATAAAATATTATGATCCTCTATTATTCTTTTTGCATCATCTGGGTTTGAATTAGTTAAACTATGCTCAACCCAATTGTTAGAATCTTTATCAAAGCGTAAATATGAAGTTGCTCTTAAATTTAATAGATTAGTATTGTCAATAGTAATGGGAATTGACCCATAACCCCAAGCTTTTTGCCATCCCGTACTGCATGGTTTAGTCTCACTGCATTTTATATGATCGGGATATTTTGAAATTATTTTTACCGTATCAGGAGTTACTAAAATTGTTTTAAGAACGCCGGGACCATTATTAATTTCTCCTCTTTCATTAATAACTACATCTCTATAATATGGAGCTTCTGGTTCTGTTTGGCAACCGTCAAGAATTGGATCATCTTTTTTAAAAATTCCGCCTTGCTCTTTACCTGCAGTAGGATTATATACGTTTGTGATAGTCCCCACTCCTGACCCATTTGGATCAACAGCATTATATGAAATAATACCAGTTGAGCTTCTAAGCCCAGGGAATGATTTTACCTCAATAGTAAAAGTGGTACCATTTGCTAAACCATTGGGAAATCTAACATAATTAAAGGAATAATCATCAGCATAATTAGATAAATTGGGTTGTTTACTTTCTGAATCAATACTATAGGCCATAGTATTAAAACTACCAGTTGTACCTAATACGAAAAAATAATTTTTCTCATTATTACTTCCGAGATCATCTGGGGAAAACTTGATGTTATTTAACTCTATATCGGATTTATTGAATGATGTTGGCAGGTTGATAGTTACTTGATTAGATTGACATTTTGATATCGATTTTTCAAAATTAGATAGTCCTAACTGATTAAGGATATATTTACAAGTTGGTTTAGAATCGCATAAGGAAGTAACTTCTTTAGTAGGGATATGCACGCTAAAAACAATCTTTAATGAATCGCCAACTTTTATGACTTGTGATTGAACTTTTTCTTGAGTTGGGGATAAAATACTTTTTGTAAAAACTTTTAAGGTATAAAAATCATTCGAGACAGAAAGATTAGTAATTTCTTGATCAACTACATCCGCCTTAGGACCAAAGTTTTCACCAATATAATCAGTTACTGGCCCGCGCAGTTGGGGAACAGCGGCAATACTAATAACACCTCCTAGTGCAATAGTTAGTAGAATTATTAGTAAGTGTTTACCAAATAATTGTTGAAATGAGAACAAAATCCCTCCGCTCCTAGAATTTTGCTGTCGCCGTGGCGACAAGAAATTCAGGAAGTTCGCCATAAATTGCACTGATCGTACACTATGTAATAGGTTGATCAGTAAGATTTTAGGCGGGCAAACCTTATCATAAATTATAAGTTGAATAACATCATTTTTATTATATCAAACTTTGTTTAATCTAACTAACCGTTATTAACAAATATTAACATTTACTTGTCCCTCGTAACCTAATGGTGAAGTGGGATTAACTATTATTAACCCTTTCGGATAGTGATTAAAATTTAAATACCGAAAATACTTTCTGGAACCAAGTTGTTTGATCTTTTTTCATTTTTTCTGCAACATTACTATCTAGATTTTGGCCATAAAGCTCAGCATACTGATTTTTTGCAGAATTAACTCTTTTAATAAAATTTTTAGTTTCGTTGGGTATGGCAGCCTCACGCGAAACTACGTAGCGATTACCCACAGCCGAGCCACCATTATAGGCCGCGAGTGCTGCATTAATATTACCCCCAAACTCAATAATTTTTTGGGCAATGTAGAAAGTTCCATAGCGAATATTAGTGTCTGGATCATATAAATCACCCATTTTTTCTTCCCCCAACTGCTGGGAAACTGACTTAGCAGTTGCTGGCATAAGTTGCATTAAACCTTTGGCTCCAACTCGAGAAGTAGCTTTAGGGTTATAATGACTTTCGGTATAAATAATGCCTGCGACTAAACTAGGCTCAAGCTGATTTTGCTGGGCATATTTAACTATCATTTCTCGATAATCAAGTGGATATAAAACGCTACCCCAGATACTGGGGAAAAAGTAATAAAACAAAAAACCACTCGTAATAAGAATTAGAGTAATAAGACCTATAAGTACACCTTGTTTTTTGGATACCATGTATTGTACTCCCATGTTAATAATATCAAGTTATTATAAGATAGTAAATATGTTAATTGGCCTGCCCTGAGTATGTTTGAAGGGTTAACTTGTTAATTTGTTAATTGGGGGGTTCTTTTTAATCTCTAAAACCGATAAATACAAAAATAATCCAAGCAATAAAAATGTGTTAAGAGGCGCCAACCAAAAGGGTAACTCATTACCAAGTGATTCTAAAATCATAATACCTCCTAGAAACCCTATCGAATACATTGCCCCATTTTTTAAATAAGCATATTTGCCAATTAAATCAATCCCTTTAATAGTAAATTCCCTAACAACCAGAGCTCCTATACCATTACCAATTAATATTAATGGGATTGAGATTGTAAAGGCAAAAGCACCAATTACCCCGTCGATGGAAAATGAGGCATCGAGTATTTCGAGGTACAATATTTTGCTCCAAGCGCTAATATTGGGTTTTAGTAAATCTTTTTCTTTTGCCTCGGAGTTCTTTTTGAACCCATCAGAGATAAAAAATGCTGTTGAACCTATTGTTGCTGATAAAGCTAGTAATGGGTTAATTTTTATAGAAAAATAGATTATGGTTGTAATGACGATTGAAGAAATAGCATAAAACCAAACGCTTTGGCGATGAATAAAATGTTCGACTAAAAAAGCATATTTTTTTTCTTCTAAAAATAGCCATGATAAAAATACCAAAAACAAATAAACTCCACCTCCGAGTAATAATAATGATTTGGATTGATTAACATACTCAACTATTTGTGGATCGCCTGACCTAACAAAACTTATTATTTCGATGAATGATAAACTCGAGTTAGTTAGCCAGACTATTAAAAAAGGCAGCACTCCGCGAACCACAAAAACTGCCAACAATAACCCCCAAACCAAAAAAATCTTTCTAAACCTTGGGGATAATGTTTTTAAAACATGAGCGTTAATAATAGCGTTATCGACACTAGATATAACCTCGAATAAAACTAATCCAAAAATTGTGATAATAGTTGAAAACATATAAAATAACTAAAAACAAAAAACTTAAAACTAATAACTATTGTAAGCTTATCAATAAAATTGATTTTAATCAAAAAACACCTGGAATTACTTCAAAGTGTTTTTTTGGTGCCTCCGCTTAGCGAAGGTTGACCACGCTAAGCGTGGTGCCGGGAGCGGGGATCCAACCCGCACGGCTGTTTAGGCCACAGGATTTTAAGTCCTGCGTGTATAGCAATTCCACCATCCCGGCATATTTTATATTAAACTTATTACAAATTACGAAATAACTATTTTATTTCTATTTCTTCCACGATGAGTTGGCTTTAAACTATGACAATTTGGACATAATATTCTTAAATTATCCAAACAATTATTATGACTATCACCATTAATATGATCTAACTCTAATGGGATTCTCCCATCTGGTGATTTTTTAGACCAACCACATTCTTCACAATGAATTTTTTTTAATCCAGCCATAAATAATCTTTTTTTTAGTTTATGGCTTTGAAAATAACTATTTTTTACTAATATTTCATTTAAACTCAACCTTGGTTTACCTATACCTTTTAAACCTCTATTCCATGCTTGTCCTATAATATGCGAAATATCAATTTTATAAACCTGCAAATACTTCTTTATTTGTGAATAATTTCCACCGGCTTCTTTCAAACCCAATTTGGATAAAATTTGTCTTACACTTGTGGATTCTTCGGTAGCTTTTATTAATTGATCTTTATCCCAACTCCTGCTTCTCATAACTTAATGATAACAGAAATTAATGCAAAAGTTAATATATTCCTGAGCGTCTACCATCAACTTATAACTATTAACTTCTAACTCTCCACTGTTTCCACACTCCACCCTCCGTTACCATCTGATACAATTTTTCCATCTAAAGCAAAACCTGAGGCTTTTTTTAGTCCACCTCCGCCAAAAAGTGCTGCTAATTGTGAGACATCAACATTATGTTTTTCGGTGCGAATGCTAGCTTTAATTTTACCAGGTTCGACCTCACAAATCAAGATGGCTGCATTAGTATCAGGAATTGTATTAATTAAGTTTACAGCTCCTGCTAAGTCATTATGACTAGCCTGACATTTTTTAATATCTTCATAAGTGACTATTGAACTTACTAACCCCAAAGATTTATTAACTTTAATTCTTGATAAAACAATCCCCCAAAGTTTTAAAGCAACAGTGGATTTACCATTAGTAATATTATTAGTAATCAACTTCATTTTGGCACCATGGTTCATTAAAAATGAAGCAATTTGTAACACTTGCACAGTAGTATTGGAGTGTTTAAAAGCTCCAGTATCGGTATATAATCCGCAAAGTAAGCATGTAGCAACATCTTTATCAAACCTAGCTCCGATTTTGACAATCAACCTATAGATTAACTCAGCTGTTGACGAGGCATTATAATCGACGTAATTAATTTTAGCTATTTTGTGGATATCATTTTTAGGGTGATGATCAATATTAATTATTTTTTTCTTAATTTTGGTTAATTCCTTTAACCTATTACTAAAACCTGTTCGGCGCAAATCCCCACAATCAAGAACAACTATTAGATCATAATCACCTACTATAAAATCTGATTTAATTTTATTAATTTGTGGCAAAAAAATAAAAGGTTTAGGAATTTTTGAGGTACAAACAATATCAACTTTTTTATTTAACTGATTTTTTAACACCAAAAACAACGCTATCATAGAACCTATAGCATCACCATCAGGATTCTCATGAGTTAAAAGTAATAAACTTTCTGCCTGCAAAATTCTTTTTGTTAGATTATCTAGTTCTTGCATGAGAGAATTACAACCTTTTTTTGATCGTCATCAGAAATTTGGCTTTTGGTAATCTTTAACTCATCGAGTTCCTCTTGAATTCCACCAATAGTTTTTTTAAACTCACTTATATCGCTATAGTACATTGGGATAATTATTTTTGGTTCAATTTGACCAATTGCTTCGATAGCTTGCTTAACATCGTAAACATGGCCGCCACCAACAGGAATAAAAAGAATATCAGCTTCGTTAACCCTTTCGATATCTTTGTCGGATAAGGTTTTTTTACGTTTATCTAGATAAACCACATTCAACCCATCATTATGAAATACTGTGATGTTATCAATTACTTCTGTTTGAATTTCTGAAACCTCATATTCACCAGCCCCGGGCAATGAATAATCATTAATTTTGATATCATCGCCAGTAATAATGGTAGCAAACTTAGTCTTAAATTTAAAAATTCCATCTCCATGATAAGTTATTTGCATATAAACTCCAATGTACCCTAACCACGGATTTAATAGTAATAACTTAAAACTTAAATCTAAAAGATAAAATCCAAATCTTAAATCTTAAAACTTTAACTTTTTAGTTGTACCTTTGAGTTTTTAGTTTTTAACTTTTAGTTAATATTACAGATCAGTGGTTAGATTTCTTTGTTAATCTTATTTTACCTTAAAAAAAACTCAGGCGCAAGATGCGCCTGGTTATGGTTGCAAATAGTAGTTGGTGGATATTATCTGTTATCTACTTCTATTAAAATTGTTTTACTCTCGACTAGCTGATCATCAACCAGAAATTCTATTGTTAAGTAGTTTGTTTCGTGAATCTTGTAGGCAAAATCCTTAATGTCACAAATCCCAAATGCAAGGCAAAAATTATTATTTTTGCCTATGCATATTTCCTCATGAGTGGTATCGATATTGCTTTCGGGGCATATTAGATGAAGTTTTAAAGACACTGTTTGACCTACCGGCTGGTTGTAAACTACTAACCAAATGCATATTTGTTTATCGAGTGGACCCAAAAACTGCAATTTTGACTCTTTAGGATTAAACTCATTGGGGTTTTTAACAAAGTTTCTAAAAACAGGTAACTTTGAGTCAACCCCGCAATAGATGATTCTCTCTGATTGATCGATTAAGTTGGGTTGATATTTGATCCATATAGGTGATGTAACAATACTGTCGCCATCAGCTTGCACTATGTAAAGAAAAAAACAAATTATATCTTGAAGTTCCATAAAGACAAAGTCATTACTCGATATTGTGCGCAATACATCTTGGTTGTTGGCAACCGGCAAAATGTCATAGCTTTCACTTCTTACTACTACAACATTAACGTTACCTATTTGAGAATCTGTAGGATCATCTAGATCATATTCTAGACAAAATTTGCTACTATCATCAATTTCTACTTTACTACCCATTATGGCAATGCTTTCTTGACCATTATTCTTAGTTATTCGTAATTGAAATTTTACCTGAATATCTGCATCTTCAGAGGCATAAACCCGGTTTTTTTTAGCCGCTTCACCAAAGCCACTATTACCTACCCAGGCTACCGTATGGCGTTTGACCATATCTTTATTAGGAGACCCGAGATTATCTGCACCAATAGTAGGAGAAACTGATAAACCCGACTGTAAAGCTTGGATATATAATGGCAAATTATCTTTGATATGACTGTAAAAACCAGTCGGACCACTACCAACTTCAAATAATGCAAAATGATCTTTGGCCGAATGTTCGGAAAATTTGGTGAAATCAAAATAATGTTTGCTCATTGAGGGATGATTAAATTGAGCTATCACATTATCTGGTTGGGTCGCTAACCAATCTAAAAAACTATCAAAATCTGTGCAAACCTTTATTCCCTCTGCACCAACATCAAAAACAGCTACATAATCTTGAGAGTTAAAGACATTGATATGATTATACCCAGTCCATTCAAACCCTCTCCATGTTTCAAAACCATTGTTAGAATACTCACTGGCAACTCGCAGAAGTTCTGCCCATTCTGGCAAAGTCATTTTTAAACAATGATCTGACAATGCCAGATGGATTCCTAGCTTGCGAGCAACTTTTACAGTAGATTCGGGACTAACAGCAAATGGGTGGTCAAAGTCATTGATATTTTGGAAATTTGTCCATGGCGTTCTGCTGATATTAGTATGGGTGTGACAATTCCACTTTTGTAAGCAATAGGCTGACCAAGAATCAAATTCTGAGGCGATAGCCTGAATGTATGCAAACAATACCAACATAATCATCAAAGTAACAAATAACTGTTTCACTTGATATCACCACTTTTCAAGTTATTAAGGTGCCATCAAAAAGATAAGCTCCCTTGATAGGAGCTTATCTTAAATAGAATTATTATGCAATAGACTTGTTACGTAATAATTTTTGTAGCGAAAGCTAAGAATTTTGAGCCCGCCTTGCCGGCGAGGCAGGTAAAAATGTTATTTCGTAATAAGTCTAATATATCGTTACTATGATTTGGATTTGTCATTTTTGGTTTTAGTGGTTTTTTTAGTCTTTTTTTCTTCATTATCAGTTTTTTCTGGCTTTGTTTCATTAACACTAGCTTTTTCGGTGGCTAAAACCAAATTAATTTTATGATTATCTAGATCAATATCTTTAATCATAAATTCATATTTTTCACCAAGAGTTAATAGGTCTTCTAATTTACCACTTTGGGTTTTTTTAATCTCTGAAGACAATTCTGAGATATGAACTAAACCTTTAGCCTGATTATCTAATTCAACAAAAACGCCAAAAGGTGTGATTTTACCAACTTTACCCGAAACTTTCTGGCCAACTTGATAATTTTTTACCATCTTTAACCATGGGTCATCAGTCAATCTTTTGATTGAAAAGTAAACCTTGCGATCTTCAATATTCAATACCTTAACCTCAACTTTATCACCGATTCTAAACATAGATCTTAGATTTTCTACTTTATCCCATGAAATTTCTGAGATATGAACCAAACCCTCTAACCCACCAACATCAACAAAGATTCCAAAATCCACTACTCCTGTAATTACTCCATCTAATTTTTGATCTGGCTTTATTGATTGGATTTTTTCATCAAGAACAGTATCACCTGCAGCTTTTTCTGAAAAAATTAGTTTGTTTGATTGAGTATCAAAATTAATAATTTTTACTTTAAGTGACTGGCCAATCATTTCATTTAATTTTGATAAAATCTTGTCTTTATTGTCACCCACTTTAGGATAATGGCTTGACGACAATTGTGAAGCAGGCAAAAATCCCTCTAAACTGCCATACTCAACTATCAATCCTCCACGGTTAGCCTGTTTTACTCTAACTGAGATAATTTCTTGATCCTTGAACTTTTGATTTAAGTTAATTGCAAATCTCTCTTTATCAGCTTTTTTAAGTGATAAAACTGCATAACCATCATCATTCTCGATACAAAGAGCATAGGCTAATACTTTGTCTCCGGCCTTTAACTCATTAATGTCTGAAGAAAATTCCTTTTCTGGAATAATCCCCAGAGTGATTCCTTTAACATCTACCAAAATCTTATTTCTAGATTTTGAGATGATTGACACTTCGACTAGCGCGCCTTCTTTGATTGGGATTAAATCTTGACCCATCTCATCGGCAAATTCTTGCATAGTCTGACTCTTTAAACTGGTACTCACAATAAACTCCCCCAGTATACCAACTTTTAGAATAATTATTTATTCTATGTTTATGATATACTGTAATATTTTCGATTAAACTACTTTTTGTTAAAATTTAGTATGAATCTAGTAATAATTATTAAAAACATACTAAAAGTTGTATTACTGGGTCCTTCCCTTTTTCCGTTAGGGATTGCCCCTATTTACGAGGTTTAGGGATATATTTACGATAATGTAAATCTTTTTCAAACTTTTCTAATTTATGCGGTAATTTTTTTAGTAAATAAATAATAAATAAAATTAGATAAATCAGAGTGATTAGAAAATCAATAATAATTAAAATTCTTGTTGACAAATATATGATATACTGCCACCTAAAGAATAGTAGCACAAAACCAATAATTGCGCAAGTAAGAAAACTAGCAAAAAATTGATTGTCAAAAAAATTATACAGCTGCTTAACTAGACTTTTTTTCTTATAGATTATTTTTAAGACAATTGATCCTATTAAAATAACTGCAAAGAAGATCAAATAAAACCATATTTCATTCTGGGTATAAGATGGTTGAGGATTAAAATAATATGATGGTTTAAGAAATTGTTGAAAATTCATTTTTTTGTTTAGAATTTAGAAGTTATGATTTAGAATTTCTCCACTTTTAGTGGAGCGTGGTGCCTGGGGGCAGGATCGAACTGCCGACACCATGATTTTCCATAGTTTGGACTATCTCA
>CAZXAY010000002.1:0-47660 GCA_964638435.1 uncultured Candidatus Saccharibacteria bacterium
GACGGGATTCCTGGGGTCGGAAGGGAGCGTGTGACGTGCTACCAGCTCCGCGTCCAGCAGTTGGGGCTTAATAAGGCAGGTTGGTCTCGTTACCAAACCTGTCCTAAGTTTGAGCCCTGACCCCTGCCGCAGATTTCGCGCTTGGTCCACCACCAGTCTGCAAAATGGTGGGTTGCCGCAACTTACAGGCCCTTGAGACCTGTGCCACGGCGCATGTCCGGTTTCTTCGTCACTATGCATTCCTCTTTTCAACCGTTACGAAAAATTTTTATAAACCGCGACCGGGTTACTGACCGACGACCCTATCGTCGCGTATCTCCCGACCGAAATATTGAGTCCTGATCAACCGTTTCACCTCCTTTTTTTGTCATTCTGAACGTAGGTAAGAATGAGTAGTTCTTAATAACGTTAGAGCTATAATCGGCGATAGTTTAGATTCTTCGCTACGCTCAGAATAACATATGTATTTGTTTATGAACGATTTCTATCTTGCAATTGTGATGGTTCACAAGCACAAGGCAGAAAGTTAAACATTATTTAGATTAACAAAAAAATTATAACACATTTTTTAAATTTTGTCAATACCCCTGGGGTTGTATAATTATTAAAACTGTGGTTTAATTAAGTCATTAACAAGATAAATAAATCATAAATCTAAAATCACCCGTCTCGCCTTTAAGCGAATCCGAGGCGGATAAATCATAAATTATCCCATGGCTGGTAAACGCAAACCAAAAAAAGTTAGTCGTAAAGAACAAAAGTCTCAAAAAAGGATCCAAGGAGTCCGAGATTACGAGGCTAGTTTAATTGTACAAAATAATACCCCAACTGATGATAAGCCAGTTGTTATTAAAGATAAAAAGATTGTTGAGTTGCCTAAAATTATTACAGTACGCGAATTTGCCGAAACTTTAGGATTACCAGTAACCACAGTAATTGGTGAATTGATGAAAAATGGCATCATGGCTTCTATTAATGAATCAATTGATTTTGAAACCGCTTCCATTGTGGGTGATGAATTAGGTTTTGAAGCTAAGCTACTAGAAGAGATAAAAGAGCAAGAAAAAAAATTGACTGCTGATGAAATTGCCAAACTTAAACCTCGTCCACCAGTTGTAGTAGTGCTAGGTCATGTAGATCATGGTAAAACAACGTTGCTTGATCAAATTCGTAAGGCTGATGTAGTTTCTACAGAGTCAGGTGGAATCACTCAGCATATTGGAGCATACCAAGTAAAATTAAAAACTAAAAAAGAAAAACTAAAAGCTAATGAGGAAAGGTCAATCACCTTCCTCGATACTCCGGGGCATGAGGCGTTTAGTGCCATGAGAGCCCACGGAGCCAATATCACCGATATTGCTATTCTAGTCGTGGCAGCTGATGATGGTGTCAAACCTCAAACTAAGGAGGCAATTAGTCACGCCAAAGCAGCTGAGATCCCTATTATTGTTGCAATTAATAAAATCGATAAACCCGGGGCAGATATAGAGCGGGTAAAACGCGAATTAGCTGACCAGGGTTTAAATCCTGAAGAATGGGGTGGCAAAACCGTTATGGTTCCCATTTCTGCCAAACAAGGTGAAGGTATAGATGAATTACTCGAATTATTATTAGTAACAGCAGATTTAGAAGAATTAAAAGCAAATCCTGATACCTCTGCTAATGGTGTGGTCATCGAATCCCATATGCAAGCTGGTATGGGTCCTGTTGCTACAGTATTAGTGCAAGAAGGGACATTAAGAACCGGTGATATAGCAGTAATTGGTGATTCATTTGGCCGTGTTAGACGGATGGAAGATTATCAGGGTAAAATTATTACCCAGGCACAACCTTCTACACCAGTCAGGGTTGCAGGAATCAAAGAAATTGTTGGCTTTGGTGAAAAAATGTTTGTAGTTGATAATGAAAAAGAGGCAAATTTAAAGGTACAAAGCCGATCACTACGTCTTAAAAAACTTGGTTTATACGAATTTTCAGAAAAAGTAAAATCTGGCGAGCTAGAACAATTTAATATTGTGATAAAAGCTGATGTTCAAGGCTCAATCGAAGCTATCAGAACTTCATTAAACAATCTAAGCAGTGATAAAATTAAAGTTAAAATAATTCACGAAGCCGTAGGAGATATTACCGAGTCTGATGTAAATCTAGCAATTTCATCTGAGGCTTTAGTTATTGGTTTTAGAACAAAACCAACTATAGCCGCTAAAAATTTAGCTCAGATCAAAGAGGTTAAAATTTCTACATATGATATTATTTACCAATTAATTGATGATATAACCTCTGCGCTACTCGGTTTAGTTAAACCAGAATTTATAGAAGTTAGCGTTGGTAAATTAGAAGTACTCAAAGTATTCCACTCAACTAAAGATACTAAAATCATAGGTGGTAAGGTAGTTGATGGCAAAATGATTAAAGGTGCTATGGCTCACCACTTCCACTCTGGTGATAAGACTGGCGATGGTAAGATTACAACTTTACAAATGGAGCAAAATCCAGTTGCAGAGGTAGATAAAGGTTTTGAATGTGGACTTGGATTTGATATAGCCAGCATTATTAAACCGGGCGATCTAATCGAGGCATATGAAATGCAGGAAGTTGTTAGCAAAAGTTAGATACTTTTGCAAACTCAAATTTTTAATTTTTAATTTTTAACCCGCCTGCCATGACTGGCATATCGGGCAGGTTAATATATTAAATTCAAATGTTTAAAAATTGTAAATTTGAATTTTAAGTTTGTTCGCACAAGTTATCCCCAGTTGCTTTACTCTAACTTAATAAATATAATGGGATTGGGTACAAATCCCAAATTTCAAATAACAAATTTCAAATAAATCCCAATATCTAATGATCAAAATTAAAAAAACATTTAGATCCTTTAGAAATTGGAATTTGATATTTGTTTGATATTTGGTGTTTCGATATTGTTATTTACTCTGACATTGTCATAGCAGGAGGGATATGGGAGACGAATTGGGTGGGAAAATACTAGGCGCAAGCGACCAAGTTACTAATTTTTGGTTAAATCTAAACTTCAAAAATAATCCATTCGCGGTTTTGGATATTTTATTAGTTGCACTAATAATCTACTGGGGTTATTTATTAATCAAAGAAACTCGAGCAATTAGAATTTTTTATGGTATATTAATGCTAGCTTTGGTTATGCTTTTGGGCCAAGTTTTGCAACTTTCGGCCATTAACTTTGTTTTAAAATACTTAGTTACCATGATCTTGGTTGCTATACCTATAGTTTTTCAACCAGAATTGCGCGCTTTTTTAGAAAAACTTGGTAGAGCTAGAATAGTAACTGACTTTACTCATCTTAGAAAAAGCGAATTAGATCTAGTAGTAGATGATATAGTTAAATCTGCAAAGCTACTAGCAAAAAATAAAACAGGAGCATTAATAGTACTAGCTCAAAAAACTGGTCTAAAAGATTTTATCGAAACCGGTATTAGGTTAGATTCAAAATTGACTCCAGAACTACTTTTAACAATTTTTCATCCCAAAACACCTCTTCATGATGGCGCAGTGATTATTGGTGGCAATAAGGTGATTGCTGCCGGTTGCACTTTACCTCTGTCAGAAGATCAGTTTGATTACAGTATTGGTACCAGACATCGTGCTGCGGCAGGATTATCAGAACAAACTGATGCTGTAATAATTGTGGTTTCAGAAGAACGTGGCACAATATCTGTAGCTTATAATGGTCAATTATCACGAGAAGTTTCTCCAAAAGAGCTAGAGGATTTTATTCTAGCTATTTTACATCAAAAACCATCAAATAAAACTAAAGATGAAAATTTAGAAGTAAAGAAGTTAGAAGAAGAGATAAAAAAAGATGATGCTAAATAAAATAACACACAACTTGCCCGCAAAAATTATTTGTTTGCTACTAGCATTTAGCTTGTGGACTTATGTTGTTTCGGGTGAGGCTAAAGTTGATAGTTATCCAGGTAAAATTCCTTTGGAAGTAAATAATAAATCAGAGAATTTAGTTGTGGTTAAAAGTGTTAATGATGTAGAGATAAAAATAATTGCTGATCGCGGAGTTTGGAAGAAGTTATCATCAAATTCTTTCTCGGCTTATATTGATTTAACAGGTTTATCACAGGGTACTCACGAGGTACCAGTGCATACTAAAAGTAATGTAGAAAATGTGCAAATTATAGAAATTAAACCTACAAGGATTATGGTTAGTCTTGAACCTGTAGTTACCAAATCAGTTAAAATTAAGAGTAAGATTGAGGGTGCAGCAAAAGAAGGTATGATGGCAACAGAAGTTAATCTAGAACCTACTAAAGTTGATGTTTCTGGCCCCGAGAGCATTATATCCAGAATAACAGATGTATATGCTCTCGTTGTCCTAAATGGGGAAGAAGGTAATTTTAATAAATCTGTACCCATTAAAGCTTATGACGATCAAGGTAAAGAATATGATAATATCACTTTTAATCCTAGAGAAGTCCAGGCAGAAGTCTTAATTGCCAAAGCTGCGCAGGCAAAAACAGTTGGAGTAAAAGTTAATTTAGAAGGTCGTTTGGCCAGTGGTTATTGGATCAATCAGATAATTACTAACCCACAAATTATTACAATTTCTGGTCAGTCAGCAAATTTAGCTGGTACTGATTACATTGAGACTAAGGCTGTTAGTATAGATGGATTAAATAGCAACAAAACCCAACAAATCGGATTAAATATACCCGATGGGATTACTTTAGAAGATAAAGTAAGTAAAGTTACTGTTGAGCTTTCGATTTTATCCATTGATTCTAGTAAGGAGCTTACAATTGGTTACAATTATACAAATTTGGCAGAAAAACTCAAAATCAATAGCCTGGATTCCACAGGAATAAAGCTTGTATTATCTGGTGCTAGTGATAAATTAACTAACCTTGATACCTCTGGAGTTAAAGTAAATATAGACTTATCTGGTTATACCCAAGCCGGTACTTACGCAATTGATATTAAAGATACTATGATCACCAAACCAGATAGTCTTAGTATTGTAAGTTTTATGCCGTCATCAATTAGAATAACGTTAGATACAAAATAAAAAAATGTCGAATGTGGATAACTAATAATAACAGGTATAAATATTTGTTTGACACTTGATTTTGAGATGATATACTAAACATAGATAACAATTTATATTAATTAGACTGCTTTCGAAATAAGTTTATTATATCAACTTAATGTTAATTAGGAGGATGTATTATATCTAAAATTAATCCTGTATATAAAAGACTTGTTTTAATAGGCAACAATATTTTATATTTGCTTAAAAAAATAATTAGACTAATAAATGGTTTTGTCAAGAATTTTAAAGTTGATTTTAAAACAAACTTTAGCCTAAACGAGATAAAATCTCCTCATTTGTCAATCACATTGCTTGCTACATTAATACTAGTAGCTAATTTTTATAGTTCTAATGTAGAAGCAAATTTTGAATCAGATATTAATCTATTAGAGCTATATCCAGATCAAACATCTAAAACCATTGAGTCAGTTGCAAGTTATACAGCATTAATCGACGAGAATGTTGATGAGTTAGCCAGCGAGATAGCATTGAATGGATCCTATGGGTATTTAGGTAAAGATAGCTCAGTAATAACAGAAGCCTCAAAATTAGAAACTGAGTATGTTGTTCAAAAAGGTGATACAATAAGCGGAATTGCTAATAAATTTAATATGCATGTTGCGAGCATTGCCGATCGAAATAGTATTGGTGTGGATAGTATAGAGAATCTGCATCCTGGCCAAAAATTAATTATTCCTTCTACAGATACGTCAAGCTCACAGGATTGGTTAGCTCAACTTAATGCAAAAAAGGAAAAAGAACGTCAGTTGGTTGCAAAAAAAGCTGCCGAACAAAAAGCTAAGCTTGCTGCCTCTAAGCGTACAACAATTACTCGCGAACGAGCAGGATCTGGATATGATGGAGAAGGTTCTAGTGGTTGGATCAACCCAACCTCTTATAAATATATTTCCCGAGGAATCCAAAAAGGACATTTAGGAATTGATATGGTTACTAATGTTGGTACGCCAGTTTATGCTGCTAAAGCTGGAAAAGTTATAGAAATAACTCGTAATTGGGGGTCAGGATATGGTAATTCCGTATTAATAGACCACGGTGGTGGTCAAACTTCAAGATATGCTCATTTATCAGCTTTTGAAGTTGGAACTGGTGATGATGTTAATCAAGGTCAATTGATCGCTAAATCTGGTAATACTGGCTGGTCAACTGGCCCACATCTGCATTTTGAAGTTAGAATTAATGGTAGAGCAGTTAACCCGTTTAAATAATAATTTTAATAATTGGAGGAGATATGGCTAATTTTTTAGGTAATATTTTTGGAGGGCAAAAACCAAAAGAAATCATTAATAATAATGAATCAAAACAAAATGTACCAGAGTCTAAAGGTGTTGAAAAAGAAATAAATGTTGTGCAAGAAGCAATTAAAAATGGTTTTCCAAAACTTGCAGAGAGAATATCTATAGTTATGAAAGAGGCTCAAGATGAGGAGAATAAATTAACAAGTGAAGATTTAACTTTTTTGGGTGCATACGCTATGGATTTAATTGAAAAAATGAAAATGCTTGGAGATCCAGAGTATCCATCTAGAATGACCAAAGAAGAGATTGAGAAACTTTGTGAAGATAGGGATGGAATAAAAGCAAATGAATATATATTTAAATATTTGCCTGTGCCACCTCAACCTTCAGGAAAATTATTATTTGATAAAGATGGAAATGTTAGAAAATCTGATGAAATCTGGCGAATATATAGCTATGAATTAATAATTTTAGGTTTAAACCCAGATGATTCTGAAGTTATAGAAAGCCTTAAATCATCTTCAATTGATCATGAGTTAGAAAAAGAACCTGCAGTTGTCTAATATATATGTTATTTTAAAATATCAAAAACCCTTTAGTGGGGTTTTTGTTTAAATTTGCAATTTTACAGATTTAAGAGTAATGTATAAATTGAATGATATTGATAATTTGTAACTTTTATTAACTGATATTAACTACTATTAACTTGTATTAACCTATAAATATATGCTTACAGATGAAGTAACAATTAAAGTTGAAGCTGGTAAGGGCGGAGATGGTTCTGCCTCTTTTAGACGTGAAAAATATGTGCCCAAAGGCGGTCCCGATGGTGGAGATGGCGGTAAGGGTGGTGATATTATTTTTAAAGTAGATGGTAACCAGAACACCTTAACATATTTTAATACTCGTAAAAGTTTTAAAGCAGACGATGGTGATAATGGTGGAAAGCAAAAAAGTTCAGGTAAAAATGCTGATGATTTAATTCTCACTGTGCCACCAGGTACAATTGTTTACCAAATCTTTGGCAGTGCTCAAAGAAAAATACTTGATTTAACTGAAATTGGTAAAGACATTAAAGTTGCCAAGGGTGGGATTGGTGGGAGAGGAAATGTTCACTTTGCTACAGCAACCCACCAGACTCCGCATGAGTTTGAAACAGGCAAACTAGGAGAGAAAAAAACTCTTAAACTAGAATTACAAATGATTGCAGATGTAGGCTTGATAGGACTTCCAAACGCTGGTAAATCCACCTTATTAGCTAGGATATCTAAAGCTAAACCCAAAATCGCTAATTATGCTTTTACTACGCTAGAACCTAATTTGGGAGTTGTTGATGGTGGAGATTTTTCCTTTGTGGCAGCTGATATACCCGGATTAATTCAAGGTGCATCTCAAGGCAAGGGGTTAGGTCATAAATTTTTACGTCACATCAAAAGAACTAAAGTTTTGATTCATCTTATTGATGCTAATAGCTTAAATCATCTTAAAGACTATAAAGATATTCGTAATGAGTTAAAACAATTCTCGCCAGAATTAGTTAATAAACAAGAAATTGTGGTAGTGTCTAAGGTTGATTCGATAACCGAAAAAGATCAAAGACGAATATATGCAAAGGTAGTTAAACTTAAACCAATATTCTTAAGTTCACAAACCGGGCGTGGTATCAAAGATTTACTTTATGTAATTAAGAAATACTTAGCAAATAACTAATCTAATATACATCTATACATCTCAAGAGAGGGTTTTTTAAAATTATTTTATAGGAGGGGATATCTGTGAATATAAAGCTGGCTGAGCTTGATGTAGCTAAAATCATGAGGTATATACACCGAATAACCAAAACACTGGCAATTAATAATGGTAACAATCCAAACGATTTCAAAATATCAATTGAACCAGCTTTGATTGATGCGATTTTGTCGAGTCAATTGTCAAAAATGCGTAGATATTTAAGAATAAGATTACTACAAATATTTGGTTGTAACCCAAACAATGTAAATGATATTAATGATTGCCAACAATGTAAAAATTGCATAATTTGTAATACCGTTATATCGTGCGGTGAATCGATAACTAACGTCCACAAAGAACTTGACTCAAAGATAGGAATTACAAAATCAGTTAAGATAATGATGGTGATCATCTGCAATCAAAAATCAGAAAATTTTTATTTAGTATTACTAGATAATTCATACATAAAAGCTCCGAGATATCACAAAGGCAAAAACAGTAAACCTTGGCCTGATATGTATTTGTGTAGTGGTCGGGGAAGCAATATTACAGATGTTTATATGTTAGACTTTAAAAGGCAACATGATACGGCTACAGGTTTAAATTATGTTGTTTTGACAGGCATATCACCTAAAAAAATGAATTTGATCGAACGACTTCATAGCTGCCTTTCGGCAGCTATTATCTTAAATGCAACATTAGCTATTGACAAAGCTATTTGATATGATATAATAAAATAGAATTTGGAAATTAATAGACTTCTTTCGAAATAATTTTCGTGACGAAAGCTGATAATTTTGAGCCCGCCCTGACTCGGATCAGGCGAGGCAGGCGAAAATAATGAAGAGTGAGAAAAGCGTAACAGAGTTACATTGACGAGCTGTGAATTATTTTTTAGCCAAAATTATCTGATTGCAGTCGAAAAGGTTATTTCGAAAGAAGTCTAATCAGTAGAGACGGGGTAATTAATTGAATAAAATTTCTCAAAGCTAGTCTCAATTTTAGCGTATAAATCCTTCAAGAGACGAAGGTATTTTGTTGTAATAAGAAAATTATATCTCAATATAAAATAATATAAAAAAATAAATTTATTAAAGATTGGTGGATTATTTATGAGAAAAAACCTATTTAGCAAGTCGTTTTTCCAAGTACCACTACCAGATTTAATCGAGATGCAAAATAATTCATATGATTGGCTTTTAAAAGATGGGATCAGAGAATTATTAGATGAAATTTCCCCAGTCGAAGATTTTACAAGTAAAAACTTTTTACTTGATTTTACTGATCACTATTTTGACGAACCTAAGTATACCGAGGATGTTGCTCGAAAAAAGAATCTTTCTTTTAAAGCACCTTTAAGGTGCAAGGTTTCATTAACAAACCTAGTTACTAACAAGAAAAAAGAAAGTGAAGTATTTTTAGGTGATTTTCCTCTTATGACTAAAAGGGGTACTTTTATAATCAACGGAATTGAACGTGTGGTAGTTAGCCAAATTGTCAGATCTTATGGAGTTCTATTCACTAAGGATGAAATTGGTGACCGTAATCTCTTTGGTGCTAAGATTATTCCTTCACGCGGAGCATGGTTAGAGTTTGAAACATCCTCGCGCGATGTAATTTATATAAAAATTGATCGAAAAAGAAAAATTCCAGTTACCACATTTTTGCGAGCTATTGGTTTAAAAAACGAAAATGATATTTTAAAAGCTTTTTCTGACGTAGATGATAATCCAGAACGTAAATTTATCGAAAACTCATTAGAAAAAGACCCAGCAAAAACCTATGAGGATGCTCTTATTGAGGTATATAAACGTATTAGGCCGGGAGATCTAGCAACTGCAGATAGTGCTAAATCATTTATTGATGCCATGCTTTTTAATCCAAAAAGGTATGATTTGGGGACTGTTGGTAGATACAAGATTAATCAAAGACTTAAGCTCGATAGAGACGAAACTAGCAAAAATAGAATTTTGCTTCTTGATGATGTAGTTGAAGTAATTAAAGAAATAATTAGATTAAATAATGATCCAAATGCCAAAGCAGATGATATTGATCACTTAAAAAACCGTCGTGTTAGAGGCGTTGGCGAGCTAGTTCAAGGCAGATTAAGAGTTGGATTTTTGCGTATGGAAAGAATTATTAAAGATCGCATGTCAGTTTTAGAGGTAGAAAATGCCTTACCATCACAATTAGTTAATAGTCGTCCAATCTCGGCAATTATCCAAGAATTCTTTGCTTCTAGTCAACTGTCTCAATTTATGGATCAGACTAACCCATTATCAGAAATTGAGCATAAACGTCGTCTTGCTGCTACTGGTCCTGGCGGACTATCTCGAGAACGTGCAGGATTTGAGGTTCGTGATGTTCATCAATCTCACTATGGTAGAATTTGCCCAATATCTACCCCAGAAGGGCCAAATATTGGTTTAGTTGGTCAGCTTGCATCATACGCCAAAATTAACAGGTATGGTTTTATTGAAACACCATATTTAAAAGTAGGGAAGTCTGCAGATAAAAAACCACATATTACTAACAAATTTGAATATATGGATGCCTCAATAAGTGATGGCAAGATAATTGCTCCTGCATCAGTAATCCTCGATAAAAATGGATATTTTGTAAATTCTAAAGAAGTTGTTCGTAAATTTGGTGAACCAAGTTTAGAAAAAGTGGAATCTATTGATTATATTGATGTTTCACCAAAGCAAATTGTGTCAGTCAGTACTGCATTAATTCCATTTGTTGAGCATGATGATGCTGCTCGTGCCTCGATGGGATCTAATATGCAACGACAAGCAGTCCCTATAGTTAAATGTGAAGCGCCACTTGTTGGCACCGGTATGGAATATGATATAGCAAAGTATTCTGGACTTGTAATTACCGCTGATGAAGATGGAATAGTTAGCAGTGTTTCTGCAAATGAGATTATCGTAAAAAATTCCCAAAGTAAAGATGTAAAATACCAGCTACAAAAATTTGCTAGATCTAACCAAGGGACATGTATTAATCAAAAACCACTAGTAAAATTTGGTGATAAAATTAAGAAAGGTCAGATAATTGTTGATGGGCCTGCAACTCAAGGTGGAGAATTAGCACTAGGCAGAAATGTACTAGTTGCCTTTATGAGCTGGGGTGGAGCTAACTATGAAGATGCAATTATTCTATCAGAACGTCTAAGTAAAATTGACGCCTTTACGTCTATTCATATCGAAAAATATTCAATAGAAATTAGAGATACAAAACTGGGACCAGAACTAATTACACGAGATATTCCAAATGTTGGAGAAGAAGCTCTAGCAAATTTGGATGAGGAAGGTATTATAAGAATCGGTGCCGAGATAAGTGCTGGTGATATTTTAGTTGGTAAAATTACTCCTAAGGGAGAAACAGAATTATCAGCAGAAGAAAAATTACTACGTGCAATCTTTGGAGAAAAAGCAAAAGATGTAAAAGATACATCACTAAGATTACCTCATGGCGAAAGAGGGAAAGTAGTTGACGTTAAGATATTTTCTAAGGACGATGGTGACGAATTAATGGCTGGCGTTTATAAAATGGTAGAAGTTTCTATCGCTCAGATGAGAAAGGTTTCTGTTGGCGATAAATTAGCTGGACGCCATGGTAATAAGGGGGTAATCTCTAAAATATTACCAGAGGAAGAAATGCCATTTTTAGCTGACGGTACGCCAATTGATATTATTCTAAATCCACTTGGTGTGGTAAGTCGTATGAATCTAGGTCAAGTGCTAGAAACTCATCTAGGTATCGCAGCAAAGATTAAAGATTATAAGATTGCTTCACCCGTTTTTGAGGGAGTTAAATTAGATCATATTCAAAATGAACTAACTAGCATTGGTTTTAATAAAAATGGTAAAGTCCAACTTTATGATGGCAGAACTGGAGAGGCTTTTGGCCAGCAAACCACTGTTGGATACATATATATACTTAAATTAATTCACTTAGTTGACGATAAAATGCACGCCAGAAGTATTGGACCTTATTCTATGGTTACCCAACAGCCACTTGGTGGTAAAGCTCAATTCGGTGGACAAAGATTTGGAGAAATGGAAGTTTGGGCACTTGAGGGTTATGGTGCCGCTCATAGTTTACAAGAAATGTTAACTATTAAATCTGACGACGTAATCGGACGCGCTAAAACTTATGAAGCAATTATTAGGAACGAACCAATCCAAAAACCACAAATTCCTGCATCATTCTACGTACTTGTAAGAGAGTTACAAAGTTTAGGTCTTGATGTAGAGATGATTACTGATGGCAAACCAATAAGCGATAGATTAAAAGAAGAAGCTTTTGAAAAATCAGCTGGTGAATATATTGAGCCAACAACCCTTAGGCCTGAAGTAGAAATTAAAGAAAAGAAAGAAGATACTGTTAAGGAAGAAGTATCAACTGATACTGATGCTATCGAACAAGCCGATATCGAAGCTACAGAAATATTTGCCGGACAAGAAGAAAATCCGCCCGAAGCAACAGAAGATGAAGTAAAAGAATAATTATGAATATCAATCAAATCTACAATCTTGCAGTTAAATTAGGGATAGATGCTGATCCTCGGGGTTCTAAGGCTGTTAAAAATCAACTAGCTATAGAAAAAAAAGAGTATTTGGAATTAAAAAAGACCGATAAAGATGAGTTTGATCAAGATAAACTTATTAATCCCTATTCAGACACAAGGGTGCTTTATGAGGAATCATCACCAAAATCTATAAAACATGTTTTAACTGGAATAGATATTGATACGAGTGAACTATTGCTGGCAAAAGAAATATCTAATAATAGTAATAAAATTGATTTGATTATTTCTCATCATCCATTGGGGAGTGCGTTACATGGAATTCATGATGTAGTTAGTAAAATGCAGTCAGAAATGCTTGCAGACCTAGGGATACCGATTAATATTTCCGAATCATATATTGAAGAACGAACAACACAATTAAACCGCACATTATCACCCGGAAATCACAATCGCACTGTAGATAATGCCAAACTGTTAGGCTTATCACTTATGTGTACCCACACAATTGCTGACAATCTAGCATATCAATTTGTTAAAAAACATGTTGAAAAATCAAAACCAAGTACAATACAAGATTTGATTGATTGCTTAAAGAACATCAAAGAATATAGTATAGCTTCCAAGATTGGTGCTGGCCCAAAGATATTTAACGGTAATCCTAAAAGGCATTGTGGCAAAATCACCTTTTGCGAACTAGCCGGCGGAACAAATGGTAGCAAAAATATTTATGAAAGAATGTCTCACGCGGGTTACGCAACAGTCGTTGGTATG
Source organism: uncultured Candidatus Saccharibacteria bacterium (assembly GCA_964638435.1). Lineage (GTDB taxonomy): Bacteria > Patescibacteriota > UBA1384 > JAMDBS01 > CAZXAY01 > CAZXAY01. The sequence goes on from CAZXAY010000002.1 coordinate 13,373, forward strand.
CATATGCCAGAAGAATATTTAGAAGAGGCAAAAAAAGCCCATCTAAATATCATTATAGCTGGCCATATGTCATCTGATTCACTCGGAATGAATTTATTCTTAGATCATCTAGAATCTAACGGAATAAAGGTTACTTCTTGCTCAGGATTAATAAGAGTTAAAAGATATATAAAGTAACTAAATATAAAATAGACCTGCTGCATAATAATTTTCGTAACGAAATTTCAGTGATTTGAGACGAAACGAAGTAAAAATTTTGAAGCGTAACAGAGTATACGTTGAAAAATTTTTCTTTCGTGGCAGTCCAAATCATGGAATTGCAGTAGAAAGATTATTGTGCAGCAGGTCTAATATAAGGAAAACCATGGCTTACGAACAATTTAATTCAGTAAAAAAGAAACCAAGTACGCAATTAAAAAACGTTCTTGATTTTAATGCCATTAAATTATCTCTTGCCTCACCAGAAAAGATATTAGAGTGGTCTCATGGTGAAGTATTAAAACCAGAAACCATTAACTATCGAACACAAAAACCAGAGCGCGATGGTTTATTTTGCGAAAAGATTTTTGGTCCAACTAAGGACTGGGAATGTTATTGTGGCAAGTATAAAAAAATTCGTTATAAAGGTATTATTTGTGATAAGTGCGGAGTTGAAGTTACCAGATCTGCTGTAAGACGCGAACGACTTGGTCACATTGATTTATCAGCTCCAGTTGCACATATTTGGTATATCCATGGTGTTCCAAGTATTATCGGGTCAGTTTTGGATTTATCAGTTACTGATTTAGAAAAAGTAATCTATTTTGCAGCCTTTGTAATTCTTGACATTAACCAAGATATTAAGGATCAATCTTTGCTTGCTTTAGAAGCTGAATATCATGAACTCAAAAAATCTCAAAAAACTCCAGAAGAACAACAAACTCTAGATTCCACATATAAACAAGTCAAATCAGAAATAGATGGTCTAAAGATTAATAAAATTATCTCAGAAGCTAAGTTTCATGAAATTTCTATGAAATATGGTCAAATCATCAAAGTAAGTATTGGAGCTGAGGCAATCTTGGAATTGCTTAAAAGACTAGATTTAAAAACACAGATCGAAAAAATTCGAGCAGACGTTGAAAATGAAGTCGGTGCAGAAAAACGCAAAAATCTAAAAAGATTACGTATGTTAATTGATATGCATAATGCAAATATTCTACCTGAATGGTTAATATTATCTAGATTACCAGTAATCCCACCAGATCTAAGACCTATGGTACAACTTGATGGAGGTAGATTTGCTACGTCGGATCTTAATGATTTATATCGAAGAGTTATCAACCGCAATAATAGACTCAAAAAGTTAATAAATCAGGGCGCTCCAGAAGTAATATGTCGAAACGAAAAAAGGATGTTACAAGAAGCAGTAGATGCTTTAATTGATAATAGCGCTCGTAGAGGTCGCGTAGCTACCACCGGAACACAAAGAAAATTGCGATCACTATCTGATATGTTAAGAGGTAAACAGGGCCGTTTTAGACAAAATCTACTTGGAAAACGAGTTGATTATTCTGGACGTAGTGTAATTGTTGTGGGTCCAGAACTCAAGTTACATCAATGTGGTTTACCTAAAGTCATGGCCTTGGAATTATTTAAACCATTTGTTATCTCAAAATTAATTTCTGAGGGGCATATTCATAATGTCAAAAATGCGACAAAACTTATTGAAAAAGGTGTACCAGAAGTTTGGGATATATTAGAGAGAGTTACTAAAGATTCATACGTAATGCTTAATCGTGCTCCGACACTGCATAGATTGGGTATTCAAGCCTTCCAACCAGTTTTGATTGAAGGTAAAGCAATACAACTTCACCCATTAGTATGTATGGCATTTAATGCTGACTTTGATGGTGATCAAATGGCAGTTCATATCCCACTTTCCGAGCAAGCTCGCTATGAAGCTAGCCATATTATGAGATCTGCCTCAAATTTATTAAAACCTGCCTCTGGTGAACCAATTGTTACCCCAAGATTAGATATGGTTATTGGCTGCTTTTATTTAACATCTTTTGAAGATGGCGTTTATGGTGAAAATAAAATATTTATGAGTAAAAATGAAGCAATATACGCTTATCAAATGAAGTATGTTCATACTAGAGCCAAAATCAAGGTAAGAATGTCACCAAAATTTGGTTTGTCAGAAGAATTAGTAGAAACTAGTGTAGGTAGATTATTATTTAATAATATTATTCCTAAAGAAATGCGTTTTATTAACAAAACTTTGGATTCAAAAGTTTTAAAAGCCATAGTTAGTGAGTGTTTTCATAAATTTGGAATTGATGAAACCGCAAATTTAGTCGATAAAATTAAAAAAATTGGTTTTGATCATGCAACCTTGAGTGGTATGACTATCTCAATGGACGATCTTCATGTTCCAAGTAATAAAGAAGAGATTATTAAAAAAGCTGATCTAACTGTTGATGAACTAGATAAACAATATCGTCGTGGTTTAATAACTGATGAAGAAAAAGGTGTAAAAGCTATAGAATTATGGATGAGAGTAGTTAAACAAATCGAAGGTGAAATGCTTGATCAATTTGATAAAAATAGCCCAGTATATATGATGGTTACATCTGGTGCCAGAGGATCTAAAACTCAATTGACCCAGATGGCCGGTATTAAAGGTCTGATGGTAAACCCATCGGGATCAATTATTGAAGTACCAATTAAATCAAACCATAAAGAAGGTTTAACAGAGCTTGAATACTTTATTTCAACGCATGGATCAAGGAAAGGTAAATCAGATACAGCCCTTAGAACCTCAGATGCAGGTTATTTAACCAGAAGACTTGTAGATGTAGCTCAAGATATGGTTGTAAATTCACATGATTGTGGTAGTAAAGAAGGTATCAATGTAAATAGATCGGAGTCAGATCAGATGAATCTGACATTTACTAGTAGAATAATCGGTAGAACTTCAGCACAAACTATAAAGGATCCAAAAACTAATAAAGTCATTGCAAAATCTGGCGAAGAGATCAACGAGAAGGCCATCGAATTAATCGAATTAGCAGGAATTACAGATGTTATTGTTAGATCAGTAATGTCATGTAACAATGAATATGGCACTTGTCAATTATGCTATGGCAGAGATTTATCTACCGGTAAATTAGTAAACATTGGTGAGGCTGTAGGGATTATGGCTGCTCAAGCTATTGGTGAACCAGGTACTCAGTTAACTCTTAAAACCTTCCATATGGGAGGAGTATCTGGAGAAGATATTACAACTGGTTTACCACGTGTAGAAGAATTATTTGAAGCACGTGTTCCTAGAACCCCAGCCGTTATGGCAGAAATTGCCGGAGTAGCAAGAATTAGTGAAGATAAAAATAAAAAAATTATTACTATTGAATCAAACGAATTACCCACAGAAACTTATACTTTGGAATCAGATTATTCATCTATTGTTAAAGATGGCGACTTAGTCAAAGCAAAGCAAGCAATTGCTGTAAGTCAAGGCAAAAAAGCTTTCCGATCACGTATTTCTGGAATTATTAAACTCCAAAAAAGTAAAATCACTGTAACTGCCAACGAAAAAATTGCCAAAGAATATATTGTTCCTGCAAATGCCAATATCAAGATTCAAGATAAAGATATAGTTAATTTAGGAGATGAATTAACGGAAGGTCATTTAGATCTTGCCTTGGCGCTTAAATTAAGAGGTAAAACTTCTGCTCAAAAATATATTATCAAAGGTATTCAAGATATTTATAATTCTCAAGGTCAAAGTATTAATGATAAGCATATCGAAATAATGTTAAGCCAAATGTTCTCCAAAGTTTATATAAAAGATGGTGGTGATTCTTTATATTTACCAGGTCAAATAGTTGATCAATTTGATATTGAACAAAAAAATCTCGGATTGATTAAAAATAAAAAGCAGCCAATATTCTTTGATAATATTATTCTTGGAGTCACTAGGATAGCGTTAAAAACAGAAAGCTTTTTATCTGCCGCATCATTCCAAGAGACTACATCAGTTTTAATTGACGCTGCGATTAGAGGAACAAGAGACAACTTGCGAGGTTTAAAAGAAAATGTTATAATCGGTAGACTTATCCCAGCAGGAACTGGATATAAGAAAACTAAAAGCTAAAAAGTAAAAGTTAAAAATTATAGTTAATCAATAATTTTGAGGTTTGAACTTTAAGTTTTGACTTTGCGACTATCGGGAGCATACATGCCAACAATCAGTCAATTGATTAGGAACCCAAGACAAAAAAAGGTAAAAAAAATTAAAGCTATTGCTCTACATAAAAGTTTTAATTTTATTAAAAATCAACCTAAGTTTTCTAAAACAGGAAGTCCTTTTAAACGTGGGGTTTGTACTAAAGTTACAACCATGACACCTAAGAAACCTAACTCAGCTCTTAGAAAAATTGCCAGAGTTAGATTAACATCAGGACAAGAAGTTACTGCCTATATCCCAGGTGAGGGACATAATTTGCAAGAACACTCTGTAGTAATATTACGCGGGGGCAGAGTAAAAGATTTACCTGGTGTAAGATATCACATTGTCAGAGGTAAATTAGATACAACCGGAGTTGATAAACGCCGTCAAGGTCGAAGCCGATATGGGACAAAAAAACCTAAAGAATAATAATATATGTATTAATCTCCACGAATCTGTATTCACTAATATCACAAAATTAGTGAAATTAGCTTGCCCCATATATAACGCTTCTGTCATAATACTATGTAATAGATTTGACAGAAAGGAATTATACTGGGGTGAAAAAAGATTAGTGGTGTTTAATTCCTTGGAGAAACTATGCGTGGAAGATCAAAATATAAAAAAAGAGTAATTAAAATAGAGGATAAGTATCAATCAGAACTACTGAGTAAATTTATTAACAAAGTATTACTTCGTGGGCAGAAAGAAACTGCTAAAAATATCGTTTATCGAGCCCTTGATATTCTAACAGATAAAACAAAAAAAGATGCCCTAGCAGTTTTTGAAGAAGCAATTCATAATGTCTCACCACTACTTGAAGTTAGATCAAAAAGAATTGGCGGAGCAACTTATCAAGTTCCAATGGAAGTAAGAACTGATCGCAAAAATACTTTAGCTATGCGTTGGATAATTAATGCAGCTAGAGATAGACAAGGCAAACCGATGAAGGAACTTTTGGCAGAAGAAATACTCAATGCCTATAATAAGACTGGTATAGCAATGACTAAGCGTGAGAACATGCATAAAATGGCCGAGGCTAACAAGGCTTTTGCACATTTTGCTAGATTTTAAGTTAGATAAATAGTTAATCTGTTAATTAGTTGATTAGTTTGTTGGGAGAGTACCTAATAACAATTTAACAAATTAACCAATTAACAAGGATAAATTATGGCGCGCGAATACAGCTTGGAAAACACTAGAAATATTGGAATAATTGCCCATATAGATGCCGGTAAAACCACAGTTACCGAGGGAATTTTGTATTTAACAGGTAAAACTCATAAAATCGGTGCAGTCCATGAGGGTGAAACCCAAATGGATTGGATGGAGCAAGAACGAGAACGTGGCATTACCATTACGGCAGCTGCTACTACTTGTTTTTGGAAGCCAACAATCTATACAGGTGAATCTCATCGCATAAATATTATTGATACTCCGGGTCATATAGACTTTACTGTTGAAGTCCAAAGATCATTAAGAGTATTAGATGGGGCTGTGGTAATTTTTGATGGTAAAATGGGAGTTGAGCCTCAAAGCGAAACTGTTTGGCGTCAAGCCGATAAATATGGTGTACCAAGAATGTGTTTTATTAATAAAATTAATCAAACTGGTGGCGACTTTTATATGAGTTTGGACTCGATTCGTAAACGACTTTCTCCTAATGTCTATCCCATCCAGATCCCCATTGGTTTTGAAAAAAATATAAATGGCATAATTGATTTAGTAAAAATGAAAACCTATACTTATCAAGATTTTCATGATAAAGAACTTGTTGAAGGTGAAATTCCAGCAGATCACAAAGAAAAAGCCGAAAAATATCGCCAAGAATTGCTTGAAAAAGTAGTCGAGTTCGATGATAATTTGATGGAAAAATATTTAAATGGCGGTGATATTACCGAAGCTGAGTTTATTGGAGCAATTAGATCTAGTACTCTTAGTGGTACATTTTACCCAATTCTAGGTGGAGATGGTCGTGGAGTTATTGTCGAAACCTTGCTTGATGCTGTAATTAACTTTTTACCGTCACCGTTAGACTTGCCAGATACCGAAGGGTTAGACATCAAAGATTCAGAAAAAAAACTTACTCGCAAACCATCTGACGAAGAACCTTTTACAGCTTTAGCTTTTAAAGTAGCTACCGATCCATTTGTTGGCTCTCTTACCTTTTTTAGAGTTTACGCCGGATGTATTAAATGTGGTTCTTATGTCTTAAATTCTACTAAAGGCGAAAAAGAGAGAATTGGTCGTATTGTTAGATTACATGCTAATAAAAGAGAAGATGTCGACGAGGTTTTTTCAGGTGAAATTGCTGCAGCAGTTGGATTAAAGTATTCAACTACTGGTGATACGCTATGTGCTGAAAATGATCCAATTATTTTGGAGCAAATCGAATTTCCGGAGCCTGTAATCTCGATGGCTATCGAGCCGAAAACCAAAGCTGATCAAGAAAAAATGGGTATTGCACTTAAAAAACTTTCTGACGAGGATCCAACTTTTAGAATTAAAACTGATGAAGAAACAAATCAAACCTTGATTGCTGGAATGGGAGAACTCCATCTAGAAATCATCGTTGATCGTATGAAGCGCGAGTTTAATGTTATGGCTAATGTCGGCCAGCCTCAAGTAGCTTATCGTGAGACTATTACTACTAGCGCCAAAGCAGAGGGCAAATATATTCGTCAAACAGGTGGTCGTGGACAATATGGCCATGTTTGGTTAGAAGTTGCACCAGCAGAAGCTGGTAAAGGCTTTGAGTTTATTGATAAAATTGTTGGTGGTGCTATTCCTAAAGAATTTATCTCAGCAGTTAAAAAAGGTATTAAAGGTGCAGTTGACAGAGGTGTTATTGCTGGATATCCAATTGTTGATATATCCGTTACTCTTTATGATGGATCATTCCACGAGGTTGACTCATCAGAATCTGCCTTCATGATCGCCGGATCAATGGCCCTTCAAGCTGCTGTTAAAAAAGCTAATCCAGTAATACTTGAACCGATAATGAAGGTAGAGGTAGTTACGCCAGAGGATTATTTTGGCGACGTGATGGGGGATTTAAATAGTAAACGTGGCCGAATCGAAGAAACTGGTGAACGTGGTAATGCCAAAACAATTTTAGTTAAAGTTCCAATGTCAGAGATGTTCGGGTATGCCACAACCTTAAGAAGTATGTCTCAAGGACGAGCATCAAATACAATGGAATTTGACCATTATGAGGCGGTTCCACGTCATATAGCAGAACAATTGACAGAAGGTAAGAAGAAATAAGGTTTCTATTAGATATTGACTTGTAGTAAAAATTATTATATGATATAAATTAGTTAAATAAATATTTATGTTACATGTTATGTGTTACATGCTATGTGCTACATGTTACATGATTAAGGAGATTATATGGCAGAAGGAAAATTTGAACGTAACAAACCTCATGTAAATGTTGGAACCATCGGTCACGTTGATCATGGTAAAACAACCCTAACAGCAGCAATACTGTCTTATTTATCAAAAAAAGGTATGGCACAAGCCAAACCAGTTGATCAAATCGACGGTGCTCCTGAAGAAAAAGCTCGTGGCATTACCATTGCTACTTGTCATGTGGAATATGAAACAGAAAAACGTCACTATGCACACGTAGATTGTCCAGGACATGCTGATTATGTAAAAAATATGATTACTGGTGCAGCACAAATGGATGGAGCAATTTTAGTTGTATCAGCAACTGACGGGGCAATGCCTCAAACTCGTGAACACATTTTATTAGCTCGCCAAGTTGGAGTTCCAAAAATCGTTGTATTTTTAAACAAATGTGATCAAGTTGACGATAAAGAACTTATTGATCTTGTTGAAGAAGAAATGCGCGAATTATTAACAAAATACGAATTCCCTGGTAAAGAAATTCCCATTATTCGTGGTTCAGCGCTTAAAGCTCTTAATGGAGATGCTGAAGCAGAAAAAGCTATCCAAGAATTAATGGATGCCCTCGACAGTTATATCCCAGAACCAGTTCGCGAAATTGATAAACCATTCTTAATGTCTGTTGAAGATGTATTTTCTATCAAAGGGCGCGGGACTGTTGCTACTGGTAGAATTGATAGAGGCAAGGTAAAAGTTAATGAAGAGGTAGAAATTGTAGGTTTAAAGCCAACCAAAAAGACTGTTGTTACCGGTGTAGAAATGTTTAGGAAATTACTAGATGAAGGTATGGCCGGTGATAACGTAGGATTGCTTCTTCGTGGTATTGAAAAAGATGATATCGAACGTGGTCAAGTTGTTGCCAAACCTGGCTCAATTACCCCTCATACAGAGTTTGAATCAGAGGTTTATATTTTAACCAAAGACGAAGGTGGAAGACACACCCCATTCTTTAAAGGTTACAAACCACAGTTTTACATAAGAACTACTGATGTTACTGGAGAAGTTGAACTTCCAGCAGACCGAGAGATGGTTATGCCAGGAGATACAGTAACATTTAAAGTTAAATTAATTGCCCCAGTTGCCATGGAAAAAGGTATGAGATTCGCCATTCGTGAAGGTGGTAGAACTGTTGGAGCTGGTGTAGTAACTAATATTGTTAAATAATTACATATATGCCAAAACAAATTACTACAACTAAAGATAAAGAACCAAAGCAAAAAATCCGTATTAGATTAAAAGCTTATGATCATCGGCTAATTGACAAGTCAACCAAAAAGATTTTGGAGACGACAACCAGAACGGGTGCACAAATTGTCGGGCCTATTCCACTCCCTACAGAAAAATCATCTATTACAGTGCTAAAATCCACTTTTGTTCATAAAGATGCGCGAGAACAATTTGAACAACTTATCCACAAACGCTTGATTGACGTTTTAGACCCAAATTCTAAAACTATCGACGCTCTAATGAATCTGGACCTACCTGCTGGTGTTTCTATCGAAATCAAGACCTAACGAATCAAACAAATTATCAAATAAGTTCAAAAACTGCCCAAAAGGCAGTTTTTGAACGATACTATTGACTTTTTTAGCATTATAGTGTATAATATATTTATACGGTTTGAAAGTACTCGTAATTAGCCAGTTGGTTAAGCCCGAGGATATCAACCCGGGTCGATCAATTTTTGTATGGTACCTATAAAGGTACAAGGGAATAAAATGGAAGAGAAAAATAAGCTATACGTAGGCAACCTACCTTACAGCGCAACAAGTGATTCTTTAAAAGAATTATTTGCTGGCTCAGGTGAAGTTGTCGACGCTGTAGTTATTTCAGACAAATTTTCTGGCCGTTCTAAAGGTTTTGGTTTCGTCACTATGAAAGATGACGCAGCTGCTGAAAAAGCCATTAAAGATACGGACGGAAAAGAAGTCGATGGACGCAATATTAAAGTTAATATTGCTCGTCCAATGCGTGAAAACAATCGTTAATCGATAGTATAGCGCTAGAAAAAATCCCACTTCAAGCATTAAGCTAAAGGTGGGATTTTTGTGTTGTTTATCCTGAGGAAACATATATCACTATTGGTGTCTTATTTGGGTTGACAAATATACTACATTAAAGTAAAGTATTGTTAAGAGATTTAACGCATCTTAACAAAAAAAGACTATTACAGATATAGGGAGGGATTATTATGAGAAAGCATCCGAGAGGTCCTAAAGTCAGGTCAAATAGAAGTACCGTTAGCCCAGCATCAATTATGAAAGGAGGTGAAGACAACATGTGCGAACGTGGTTTTACACCTGCGATATTGACAATTCATCAACCAGGTGAATGCTTAATCTCGGAATCAACGGATTCTACCTCGACATCTGACGATAGTCATCGCGAAATACCCGTTTTGATCCCGAGCACTCAGGAAGAGAGAGTCGGTGGCGACTATGGTCCTTCGGGAAATATATAGAAATATTCGATTCTTACAAAAAGCGCCCTGAGCCTTCTGCACAATTGTGCTTAAAGCCCAGGGCGTTCTTCATTTGTTTTGTTTATCATAAATTTGATTGCGTTGGCGGCAATTTTCAAGATATAACGACCACCAATTTTGCAAATCATTAATCAAAACTGGATTGCTTCGAAAATTACGTAGAGAGAACTCTGCAACTTCTTCATTTTCATCAAGTTTGAGCCAGGTAAAATCTGCATCATGAAGACGATATTCTTCTTTAAATATTCTAAATAACCATTTAAGAAGATTTTTCATCATCCAGCGAGCAATACCTTCATCCTCCCCACGTTTTTCTATATTAATGAAAGGATACATTTTATGACAATTTTCTAACAAGTCAAAAATATTACGACACCTTCCATTGACACTTGAATGATGTTGAAAAACATAATTATACATTTCTATCTGTCTCATCTGATCAAGAAGATAATAAATTTTTTCTAACCTCTCGCAACAATCTTCTTTATTAACTACGCGCACCACAAGCAAAAGAAATCTGATGCCCAAGAAGATTTGTAAGTTTTCTTTTTTGAGCAAAAATGAATTTGCCTTACCTTCACTTACAAATTTAATCAATCTTTCTAGTGAACGCTCTTTAACAAATCGGTGACCTTTATGGGTAAAAGAATCTTTTCCATAAAGACCGTGGTCTGTTGCACACGGCATGATTATTCCACTTTTTACAGATTCTTCGGCTTCTTTAGTATATATCAATCCTTTAGGACCCAATACACACTGATTCATTGTCACATCCCTACTCGCTAAGACATGTAAGATATTTTTGTATAACTCTTTACCAGATTGATCTGTTTCGCCAACGAGTTGTAGAAATTTTACGCCAACTTCATCATCCTTTACAAGGATATCGAAGTCACGAATTGGAATTTCTGGGGCGATTAAATCACTTTTAAAAAATGCTTTTAATACAAATCGTGCTGGTCCACCTTTATGCAATACCCCTTTAGCTAGAGGTATTTTTATTTGTAATTTCGATGATTCACAATAGATTAGCCAAATAATGTTTTCATCTCTAGCTATTGTCATCTCAGGGATAGTATCTATAATTTGTTGAAGTGAGATAGAAAAAACATTAGATGGTAATATTAATTCTGGTTCAGGAAGACCATCTTTAATAATGTTTACCACATGAATAGCTGTGCGTGGAATGGAGCCATCTTTAATTTCAATTTCTCTTAGTGAATCCCAAATTAACGAAAAATATGTATTGATAAATTGCTGGACTTTGTAGTCAAAATCAGTTTTTCTGGATAACCTAACAAGAGCTGCGTAAAAAAGCATTCCCCATTTTTTTGGTTTTGCTTTGTTAACAATATTGATTAGATTATCATATAATTGTGAAAATTGTCTTAAGGCAACATCAGCTTTATCCGAAAAAATTCTACCACTGCTTACTATATATTTTTCAAGTCCTCTTGGATCTACCACCATAACTTTCACCTCCAAATTGTTCAAGGACAAAGATGACTTCAATATAGCAATACACTAAGTGTATGTCAAGAAAAAAATCCTTTTATTACCTACTGTGGATAAGCATCTATTGACAAAATTATATTTAATGGTAGATTAATATAGATAGGTATATAAGCTTATTGGTTATTTTACGAAAGCCATAGCCTATTTTTATTTGCATATTAAAAATTGAATAAATTTGAATATGTGAGCAAAAACAGGTATGGTAAAATTGATAAATAGGAGGTGTTTTCTTTAAAAAAAGGTATTCTGATTCTAAATTTCAAAGGAGGAATGTTATGGAATCAACCGAGAAAAATCCAATAGGAATTGCCTTCGGACTCAAAAATTCCAGACGTATGTTCTGGATCGAAACCACAGATACTGTTGAACAAGTCACCAGAGCCCTTATCAAGAGTGTTATCAAGGCAGCACCAGATGCTATAGCCCTTGGGTATGTCGGCGAAAAACCACGTGAGGCAATGCTGACTGACCACGTGAAAGATCTGGTTCTCGTGATCGAGGTTGATAAGAAAAAACTCCACGATCTCCGAAGTGAATCCGACAAAAATCTGGAATTGGTAAGCCTAGTAGACCGCATTAACGCTTTCAAAGAAAGCGGTTGGCAGGCAGAATACTTTACCAGGTCAATGGCTGCAGTCCGCGGCTTTATCAAGACCGATCTTCTTAATCGTGTGGTTAACCGACGAGCTGTGGTCGATCGTGAAACTAAGATTCATGTCGGCTGGGCCTGGTTCAAAACACTTATCAACCACGCCAGCGAGATTCGCTGCCTGATCCTCAATGAACCCTTTGGCGCTACAGTGGAAAAAATCATGCCTGCTACTGAGAATAATGTGTCTCAACCGGTTATGGAAGATTCTTTGGTTTCCACAGAACCACCCATAGTTCAAATCGCATTCATCACCAAAGAAGTGTCTCAGTTGCCAAAACCTATGACCGAGCAAGTTCAGAAATCAGAAACGTTCGGTACACCACCAGTTAAAGCCAAGAGATCCAGCAAAAGGAAAAAGGTCGTCGAGGCTTCTCAGAATCAGGGCATCATTCAGGAAGTCGAAGTCGGAGCATAGTCAGAATCCAAGCACCGAACATTCCGCCGTAGTTTTATAACTGCGGCTTTTTTATTAATAGTATTGACAAGATAATAACTATTTGATAAACTTAAATTAGAAATCTTTAGACAATTTACGATTTCATGATAAGCCTAAAAAACGATTCACATAAGGTGGATTGGTTTTAGACTATATTTAATTGTAATGTAAATTTAGGACAAATTATGGTAGCAATTATGGGTAGAAAATTGGGAATGACTAGAATTTTTGATGCCAATGGTAAGGTAACCCCTGTAACTTTAATTGAGGCTGGCCCATGTTTTATTACCCAAATTAAAAGTAAAAATAGTGATGGTTATGAAGCTGTTCAAATTGGTTTTGATAAATCCAAACATCCAAAAAAACCACAAATTGGACACCTAAATAAAATTAAAAACGAAAAATTAAAAGTAATAAATTTAAAATATTTAAGAGAATACCAAATAAATGAAAACACAACCGATTTAAAAGTTGGTGATGAAATAAATCTTGATAATTTTAAAGTAAATGATGTAGTCAGCATAACATCTGTTAGTAAGGGTAAAGGTTTTGCAGGCGGGGTTAAGCGTCATGGCTTTACTACAGGGCCAAAAACACATGGATCTTGTAATTACCGAAAACCAGGTTCAATCGGCGACACACAACCTGCTAGAGTATATAAAGGTAAACGTATGGCAGGTCATATGGGTAATAAACAAATTACAATTGATAAAACAACCATTGTAGACATTAATTTAGAAAAAAAATTAATTGCTGTTAAGGGTGGTGTGCCAGGATCAAACAAAACATTAGTTTATATTAATAAATTTAACTGAAAGGTTGACCCCGTATAAGCTACTACGTGATTATACTGGGTGAATATAATGGGATGATAAAAGTCAAACGATATGACAATCTAGGCAAAGAATTGGATGCATTACAACTTAATGATAAAATATTTGGTTTAAAAATTAATAATGACCTAATACATCAAGCAGTTGTAACTCAACTCGCTAACGCTCGCCAATCAAGTGCACATAGTAAAACTAGATCAGAAGTAGCTGGTAGTGGTAAAAAGCCTTGGCGACAAAAAGGCACTGGACGAGCCAGATCAGGTTCTGTTAGAAATCCAATCTGGGTTGGTGGGGGAATCAACTTTGGACCAAGAAATGTTAGAAATTATTCTTTAAACATTCCTAAAAAAATGAAGCGTTCTGCATTATTCCAAGCCCTGACTGCTAAAGTTGCTGAAAATAAGTTTATTATTGTTGACGAGATCAATTTTAAATCACCCAAAACAAAACTTGCAGTAAAACTTATTGAATCATTACCTTCAATTTCTGGAACCATATTAGTTGTAAATGATAAAACAAATGTTAAAGTAGAATTAGCCTTTAAAAATTTACCTTACGTTAAAACTATATTAGCCAGAAATTTAAATATTATTGATGTACTTAAGTATAATTGGATTATTGCTTCATCGTTAGCTGTTAAAGAAATAGAATCTGTATTTTTAAAAATAAAAGACAGTAATTTAAATAAAGATGAAAATAATGAAGATAGTAAAGTAAAAAGAACCAAAAAAGAAATTTCTGTAAAAAAATCAGTTAAAACTAAAAAAAATGTCAAAAATTAATTAAATAAGTTTATGAAGCAAATAATTTCTAAACCAATAATATCAGAAAAATCTATGGGTCTTACTCCAGAAGGCAAATATGTTTTTATAACAGAAAAAGGAGTAAATAAACCTCAAATCGCCCAAAAGATAAATGAAATTTACAAAGTTAGAGTTAAAAGTGTAAATATTATTAATGTTCAAGGTAAAACCAAAAGGTATAAAGGCAGATTTAGTGGTAAAACTAGCAATTGGAAAAAAGCCATTGTTACGCTAGAAAAAGGTCAAAAAATATCTGATTTCGAAATTAAGAAGTAAATAAATATATGCCAATAAAGATATATAAACCAACAACTCAAAGCAGAAGAAAAATGAGCACAATAGTCTCGGATGAAATTACTAGAAAATTTCCTGAGAAATCTTTGCTTTGTCCAATAAAAAAACATGCAGGTCGTGATAGATTTGGTCACATATCAGTTAGACACCGTGGTGGTGGTGCAAAAAGAATGTATAGAATTATATCATCACTCCAAGAAAGATTGGGCGAATCAGCAAAAGTAATTTCTATCGAATATGATCCAAATCGTTCTGCAAGAATTGCCTTGGTAGAATACACAGATAAGAAAAAAATATATATTGTTGCCCCACGTGATTTAAAAGTGGATATGGAAGTTAAGGCAGATTATAAAACCGCTATTAAGACTGGTAATAGAATGCAATTAACGAACATTCCTACTGGTATTAATGTTTATGATGTGGAATTAACCCCAGGACGTGGTGGTAAAATAGCTCGCAGTGCCGGAAACTATGCAGTAATAATGTCTCAAGCAGAAGGTACTGGTAAAAGGGCTAAATACGTTCAGGTAAAAATGCCATCTGGTGAAATTAGACTAGTTCATAGTGATTGCTATGCATCTATTGGATCCGTAAGTAATTATGAACATGATTCAATAAGGTTTGGCAAGGCAGGTAGAAAAAGACATATGGGAATTAGACCATCTGTTAGAGGTAAAGCAATGAATCCAAATGATCACCCACACGGTGGTGGAGAGGGAGTTAACCCAATTGGATTAATCCATCCTAAAACTCCTTGGGGTAAACCAGCTATGGGGTTAAGAACCAGAAAAAATAAATCCACTAATAAATTTATTGTTAGAAGAAGGGATAAATAATGTCGCGATCAATCAAAAAAGGACCTTGGGCAGACCCAAAACTTTTAAAAAAAATATCCGCATTAAGACAGGGTGATAAAACTATTATTAAGACTTGGTCTAGAGATAGTGTAATTTATCCAGAAATGCTAGGATTTAATATTGGTGTTCATAACGGTAAAGAACATATTACAGTTTTTATAACAGAGGATATGGTTGGTCATCGATTGGGTGAATTCTCACCAACCAGAAAATTTAGAAAACATGGTGGTAAAATGGCAAAAGAGCAAGAAAAAACTACTACCGAAACAGCGAAAGAACCTGTAAAAAAATAAATTAAGATTACAGATTAATAATTGATTACTCAATCATAAATCTAAAATCATAAATCGAAAATTATTCATATGGAAATTACAGTTAAAGCAAATAGAGTTAAATGTAGCCCAAAAAAGATGATACTTGTTGTTGATATGGTTAGAAAACTAAAATTTTTGGACGCCAAAGCCCAATTAAAGTATTTAAATAAAGAAGCAGCAGCAAGCATTTATAAATTATTAAAATCAGCTGCCTCTGCTGCTAAAGATAAAGATATGAATCTGGATGATTGCATTATTAAATCATTACGCTGTGATCAAGGGGTAGCATTAAAACGCCGTAGGATGTTAGAAAGAGGCAAAGCATCAGCAATCAGAAAGCGAACAAGTAATTTAACTTTGACATTATCTGATAATAAGGATAAAAGTATAAAAAAGAAAAATAGTGTTATAAAATCAGCGAATAAAAAGGATCAAAATGGGTCAAAAAGCTAATCCAAATAGTGTAAGATTGGTTATTAACAAAGATTGGAAATCAAAATGGTTTTCCCAAAGAAATTTTACTATATTTTTTCTTGAGGATATTAAATTAAAAAAAGCTTTGCTCAAAAAATTAGGTAAATCTTCAGGGATTGCTAATATCAATATACAACGAAATCCTCAGCAAATTTTAATCACCATTTACTCCTCGAAACCAGGAATAATTATTGGGCGAAGCGGTCAAGGAATTAATGATTTAACACATTTTCTTGAAAAAGAGTTAAATAATATTAAAAAAAGTTTTACTTATAATGTTCAAAAATTTATAGAACAATCGCAAGATAAAAAGACAATAAATTCTAAAATTAAAATTGATATTGTTGAAGTTCGCGATCCTGAGTTAAATGCCGAACTTGTAGCTCAAAATATTACCCTACAATTAGAAAAACGTATTGCCTATCGTAGAGCAGTTAAACAAGCAATCAATAAAGTAATGCAGAAGAAGGCCAAAGGTGTTAAAGTGCATGTGGCAGGACGTCTTGGTGGGGTAGAAATAGCCAGATCAGAAGGTTTTAGTGAGGGATCAATTCCTCTTGGAACATTTAAAGCTAATGTAGATTATGCTTTTGTGCCAGCTCACACAGTTTATGGAATAATTGGAGTAAAGGTTTGGATTTACAAATAATTTAAAAATTAAAAATTTTAAATTAAAAATTGTTTGTAGGAATAATTATGTTAATGCCAAAAAAATTAAAACACAGAAAAGTCCGCCGTGGTAAGATGAAAGGTCAATCAACCAAATGTAGTAAGCTTAATTTTGGTAAATTTGGCCTAAAATCTATGGAATGTGGTTGGATTTCTGCTCGTCAAATTGAGGCTGCGCGTCGAGCAATGACACGCTATATTA
The DNA here is from genome assembly GCA_964638435.1 of uncultured Candidatus Saccharibacteria bacterium. Lineage (GTDB taxonomy): Bacteria > Patescibacteriota > UBA1384 > JAMDBS01 > CAZXAY01 > CAZXAY01. The sequence goes on from CAZXAY010000002.1 coordinate 30,531, forward strand.
AACGTGGTGGTGAAATTTGGATTAGAGTCTTCCCAGATAAACCAGTTACCATTCTTCCACTTGGTGTGACTATGGGTGGGGGCAAAGGTGCAACAGATCATTTTGTAGGAGTAGTGAAACCTGGCAAAATTTTATTTGAGATGGATGGTGTTACAGAAGAAGTAGCTAAAGAAGCCATGAGATTAGCAAATCATAAATTATCAGTTAAAACTAAATTTATTACCAAACAATTCTAGGACAAATATGAAAGTTAAAGAAGAAATTAAATTATTAATAAATAAATCAGGCAAAGATTTAACTAAAGAATTAAATGAAGGTTATGTAAAACTTCAAAAACTTAAGTTTGCCCAAGCATTTGGTAAAACAAAAGATAGTAATGAAATCAAAAAAACCAAACATCATATTGCTAGAATTTGGACAATCATTAGACAAAAAGTTAATAAATCTAATTAATCAATTTATTAAATTGGAGAGATAATGTCGACAAATACAACAAAACAATCAAATAATAAAACTAGCCATCAGAAGATCTGGTCGGGTATTGTAGCCTCAGACATTAATGATAAAACTGTAGTTGTTAGTGTTTCTTCATCAAAGATTCATTCGATTTACAAAAAAAGATTTGTTACTACAAAAAAATATCATGTTCATGACCAAAGTAATAAGTATAAAATTAACGATATTGTAAAGTTTGTAGAAACAAAACCAATAAGCAAAAATAAGCATTACATAATATTTGAAAAATAATATTATTTAACAGGTTATTATGATTCAACAATATTCCAGATTAAATGTAGCAGATAACTCAGGGGCAAAAATTGTTCAGTGCATCCTAGTTTTTGGTGGAAGAAAGAAGGATCAAGGCGAATTAGGAGACATTATTGTAGCATCAGTAAAAAAAGCTTTGCCAAACTCTAATGCTAAAAAAAAGGAAGTTGTAAAAGCTGTAATTGTAAGACAAAGAGCACCATTTCAAAGATTTGATGGCAGTAAAATTAGATTTGATGATAATGCTGTTGTATTAATTAATCCAGAGGGTTTACCAAGAGGCACTAGAGTTATGGGACCAGTTGCTAGAGAAGTTCGCGATAGAGGATATTCAAAAGTTGCCTCGCTTGCCCAAGAATTATTATAATCTTGTTAATCCGTTAATCAGTTTATTGGTTAATCCGGATATAACAGATTAACAAATCAACTATTTAACAAAGTAACCGGAGTAAAGATGAATATTAAGAAAAATGATAAGGTACAAATAATTAAAGGTAATGATTCTGGAAAAACTGGTAAGGTTGAAAAAGTTTTTATATCAAAAAATACCTTAATTGTTGCGGGCGCTAATGTGCGCAAAAAACATTTAAAAAAATCACAAAAAAATCCATATGGTGGAATTATTGATATTAATATGCCAATTAATAGAGCTAACGTTATATTAATATGCCCAAGATGTGATAAAACTACAAGAATTAAATATAGTATTGTGAATAAAAATAAGTTAAGAATTTGCAAAAAATGTGGTGAAACTGTAGATTCAACAAAATGATACATTAGGTTAATAAAATATGAAAAATTATAACGAATTATACAATGAAATAGTCTTACCAAAAATGATGGAAAAATTTGGTTACAAAAATATTTACGCTACTCCAAAGATTACCAAGGTATCAATAAATATCGGTGTTGGACAAGGCCAAATAAATCCAAAATTTTATGATGTTGCTGATAAGACCTTACAATTAATTACTGGTCAAAAGCCAAGTTACACTGTTTCTCGCAAAGCAATTTCTGGTTTTAAATTAAGAGAGGGTATTAAAGTAGGGCTTGTTGTAACATTAAGAGGTAAAAAAATGAGTGATTTTATTTATAGATTAATTCACATAGTTTTACCAAGAATTAGAGATTTTCGTGGCTTAAATACAAATAGCTTTGACCGTAATGGTAACTATTCAATTGGGCTTAAAGAACAAATTGTATTTCCTGAAATTAAATATGATGAAGTGGAATTATCTCATGGTTTACAAATTAATATAGTCACATCCTCTAAAAATGCCGACCAAACAAAAGAATTATTAACATTAATAGGATTCCCATTTAAAAAAGAAACTACTAAGTAAAAGATTACGCAAATTAGGAAACATATGGCAAGAAAAGCAATTATCAATAAATCAAGAAAAACACCAAAATTTTCGACTAGAAAATTTAATCGATGTAATTTATGCGGTCGGAAAGGTGGATATTTAAGAAAATTTGGTGTTTGTAGAATATGCTTTAGAAATTTGGCAAATAATTCAGAAATTCCAGGCGTAACAAAATCTTCTTGGTAACCAATATATATTCGCAATAGTATCACTAAAATAAGATTATATAAATAATTTAGAATTGATATAAAATATTTTCGGAGGTTTCATGATGACCGACCCAGTGTCTGACATGTTAATAAGAATAAAAAATGCCTTAGCAAATAATGCTAAGACTGTTAATGTACCATTTTCAAAATTTAAAGAAGCTATATTAACTGTTCTTAAATATGAAAATTATATTGAAGACTATCAAATTAAATCTATTAACGAAAAACAAAATTTTGTTATTCGCCTAAGATACTTTGGTAATAAACCAGCTATAACACATCTTAAAAAAATCAGTAAGCCTGGTTTAAGAGTTTACACAAATTATCAAAAAATTCCTCGCCCTTTGCAAGGTATAGGTATAGTTGTAATATCTACCCCACAAGGAGTTATTACTGGCAGGGAAGCCTGGAAAAAACGCATTGGTGGCGAACTAATTTGTGAGATTTACTAATATTATTAATTTATTAAAAATATCGGAAATTATATGAGTAGAATAGGAAAACAACCAATAAATTTACCTGCAGGATTAAATGTCAGTATAACTGATCAGCTAATAGTTTTTCAAGGTACCAAGGGTAAACTCGAATTGAATGTCCATCCAAAGATAAAAATAGACTATCAACAACAAGAAAATGTTATTAATGTTGAACGCAGAAATAATGATAAGCTTTCTCGATCTCTTCATGGATTAACAAAAAGATTGCTAGAAAATATGGTCCAAGGTGTGTTAACAGGATTCGAAAAAAAATTAGAGATTATTGGAGTTGGCTACCGTGCCCAAATGACAGGAGAAAAAATTACTATAAATATTGGGTATTCTCATCCTATTGAAGTTGCTCCACCAGCTGGTATCAACTTTAAGGTTGACAAAAATACAATAACAGTTTGTGGTATTGATAAACAACTTGTGGGTCAAGTAGCAGCAAATATTAGAGAAATTAGAAAACCAGAACCCTATAAAGGTAAAGGTATTAGATACTCAAACGAAAAAATCAAAATTAAACCTGGTAAAGCAGCAAAAACCTCATCTGCCTAGTTGATTAATTTATAATTTGACAGAAAGATATTTTATGACAAACAATAATGAAAAATTATTAAGACGAAAAAATAGGGTTAGATCAAAAATTTCTGGCACAAATAACAGGCCGCGTTTAAGTGTTTTTAGAAGTAACACTCGATTAGAAGTACAGTTAATTAATGATGAAACTTCTAAAACATTGCTAGCATTAACGGATGATAAGTCCATTAAAAAAACAAAAACCGAAAAGGCCACCGATCTAGGTAAGATTTTTGCAGAAAAATCAATTAAAGCTGGATATAAGTCTATTGTATTTGATAGACGTGGTAATAAGTATCATGGTCGTATTAAAGCTTTCGCTGATAGTGCCCGCAGTAGTGGTTTAATATTTTAATATTAATTGTTCTAAGGGTCTGTCGCCGAATGTGCTTTGGGAATGAAAATTAATCACATTTGAGCGAAAACTTTAGTAGATGACGATGCCTATCAGGTGATAAGCAGAGGAATATAATGAAGTTTGTCCTTCGACAGGCTCAGGATGGTGAGCAAAGTCGAACCACAGCCAAATGTGGTAATTTTCAGCCAAAATGATGTTTGGCGACAAACCCTCTAAAGGATATTATGGAAAAAGAAAAAAAAGAATTTGAAGAAAGAGTAATAGAGATTAGCCGTGTTTCTCGTACCGTAAAAGGTGGGAGAAGGCTTAGATTCCGAGCACTTGTTGCTATTGGTAACCTAAATGGTAAAATTGGTATTGGTATTGGTAAAGCAAATGAGGTTGCCCAAGCTGTTCAAAAAGCTGTTAATAGAGCAAAAAAGAATATGATTAGTGTTACTATTACTAATAACACTATCCTTCATGAAGTAAAAATGCATTTTGGTGGTGCATATATATTTTTAAAGCCTGCTGCACCAGGAACATCCGTAATCGCTGGTAGTACAATTAGAACAGTTATTGAGCTTGCAGGTATAAAGAATATTCTTAGTAAAGCTCATGGATCATCAAATAAAATTAATAACGTAATGGCTACATTTCTCGCATTAGACAGCTTATCAAATAGAAGTGTTGGCCAAGACAAATATATTTCTAAATTGAAAGATAAAGCTGATTCTGATGAAAATATCGATAGTTCTTTAACAAAATCTGAATCAGGTGAAAATAAAAAATCAACAAAATCTAATATATCTAAGGTAAAAAATGAAACTCAACGAGCTAAAAAATAATTTTTCTAAAGACTCTGGCAAAAGATTAGGCAGGGGCCACGGAAGTGGTAAAGGTAAAACAAGTGGCCGTGGTCATAAAGGTCAAAAAAGCCGAACTGGTTTTAATATCCCTAAAAGATTTGAAGGCGGTCAAACTTCCTTAATCCAAAGGCTTCCCAAAGCCAGAGGAATCAAGAGCTTTATCAGCAAACCGGTGATTATTTCTTACCAGGTTTTACAACAAAAATTTGCTAGTGGTACGATAATAAGTCCAAAAGTGCTTTTACTATCTGGTTTAGTTGATTCAATAAAACCAAGAGTTAAAATACTTGGACCATATATTGGTGATAAAACTTTTGTTATCAAAAATTGCCTAACCTCAAAATCTTACCCCAAAAAGACAAATTAAAACTTAATAGGGTCTGTCGCCGAATGTGCTTTGGGAATGAAAATTAATCATATTCGAGCGAAAACTTTAGTAAGCTACGATGCCTATCAGGTATGATAAGCAGAGAAGATTAATAAAGTTTGTCCTTCGACAGGCTCAGGATGGTGAGCAAAGTCGAACCACAGCCGAATATGGTAATTTTCAGCCAAAATGATGTTTGGCGACAGTCCCTAATAGTTTAAGGATCAAATGCAAACAAATATCTCAAAAATATTTAAATTACCAGACTTACGTAATAAAATATTGATTACGGTAATATTATTAGTAATCTTTAGACTATTTGCGAATATTCCTTTACCTGGCGTCAATATTGATGAATTAAAAGATTTTTTTAATAACAATCAATTTTTTGGCATGATGAATATGTTTTCTGGTGGTGCTATGAAAAACTTTTCTTTAGCCATGATGGGTGTAGGACCATATATTACCTCATCAATAATCTTTCAACTATTAACAATGATTGTTCCATCACTCGAAAATTTATCTAAAGAAGGGGATACTGGTAGACAAAAAATTAATCAATATACTAGAATTGTAACCGTGCCTCTTGCCCTTGTCCAATCATTTGCAATGATATCTTTATTAAAAAGTCAAGGTATAATTTCTGGCTGGCATGGTTTAGAACTTTTTACAATGTTATCTGCTCTAACAGCTGGTACAATATTATTGATGTGGTTAGGAGAATTAATATCAGAAAAAGGTATTGGTAATGGCATATCTCTAATTATTACTATTGGAATAATCTCTTCTGTCCCACCAATGATATTACAAACAATTTACGGACGAGATTTGTCAGATATATCGCAAGTAATTAGCCTCTTGATCTTTGGCGCTTTGGCTATAATTGTTACAGGATTAATTGTCTGGTTTAATTATTCAGAAAGACAAATCCCCATAACTTATGCTAGGAGGGTAAGAGGCATTAACAGTGGAGGAGTTGATACTTATTTACCACTCAGAGTTACTATGGCCGGAGTTATTCCAATAATTTTTGCTTTGTCCATAATGATTTTTCCAGGAGTAATTGCCAAGTTTTTTCAAGAAGCTCGCAGTGTTTCTTTGGCCAACTCTGCCAAATGGGTTGAACAATTATTTCAAAACCAAACTTTTTATGGTATTACTTACTTTGTTATGGTAGTATTATTTACATTCTTCTACACATCAGTAGTTTTTAAACCAGATCAGGTTTCTGAAAATCTACAAAAACGAAGTGGATTTATCCCGGGTCTTCGTCCTGGTAAAGAAACATCTCAATATCTTGAGTTTGTAGTTAGTAGAATTACTTTACTGGGGGCAGTCTTTTTGGGCTTAATTGCAGTTATGCCATTTATCATACCAAAAATCACTGACATTAGTAATATGGTTCTAGGCGGCACGGGAATTTTAATTGTTGTATCGGTAATACTTGATACAATTAGACAAATAAAAGCCCAAATAATTATGCGAAATTATGATCATTATTAATCATATTTCTCGCATCAAATATTACCTCTAATTTATAAATGCATTTAATACTAATAATTTGGATATTTTATGTCAAAATTACAACAAAACAAAAGTTTATTTAATTTAATGATTGTAGTTTTGGGAATAATAGCCATTGGTATATTATTTACCACCAATGGAAGCAAACTCACAACAAAAACAACATCTAATTCTGACGACATCAGTCAAAATAATCAAAATCAAGGTGGCGGTGATCTAGATACTAAAAAACTTGTTGAAACCATACCTACCCAAAAAATTTTATACAGTATAATAAATGATAAATATACTGATATTTATTCCTATGATTTTGTGACTAATAAACCATCAAAAGTTTTTACAGACAAAGATGAAGTTGATAAAATTAAAACTATATCATCTATAACAAATGAAGGTAAAGTGCTAGCGTTAATGAGCCAACCTGGACAAGAATTTTCTGGCAAACTATATTTAATTAGAACCGATGGATCTGGTAAAAAAGAATTATTAATAGATGATTTTGCTAGTCCACAACCTGCTCAAATATCTCCAGATGGTAAAAAACTCTGTTATATATTGTTCTCTAATTCTGAGAAAGATTTTGGTTTTAAATTAATTGAGGCTGATAGTGATGGCTCTAACAAAAAACAACTTACCACTGATACAACCAATATATCTCAACTAGGCTGGTCCCCTGATTCTAATAGTTTTGTATACATCAAAAGCAATAATAATGATATGTATAAAATTAATATCACTACCTTAAAAGAAGAAAAAATTACGACTTTTAATGATGATCAATTACAAAGCTTTTCATGGAGTGAAATTGGAATTATTATTAGTAAATATCAAAAAGGAAATAATAATTTTAATAATGCCGAAATTTTTACTATTAATCTAACCGATAATTCTACTAAAAAAATTACTAGCAATTCACTTTACGATAATTTTGCTTATTACGATTCATTGGGTAATTTAGTATATTTGAGTCTTGATTATGATATTAAAGATGCCAATATACTTTATAAACAAGGGAAAATTCAACTATTATCCACAAATGGGATTACCAAAGAAGTTACTAACGCTAATCAAATATTAGGCTGGAAAAATTAATGAAAGATTTTACTCTAATTATTTACGCCTTGCCAGGGGGAGGTAAAGGAACACAAGGTAAATACCTACGTGACAAATATAATGCAAATTACCTTTCAAGTGGCGATATAATAAGAAAACTCAAGGAAGAATCTAGCCCATTGGGTAAAGAAATAAAAAATCGTTATAACAAAGGTATCCCCCAACCTGATAAAGTAATCATGGAAATTTTTGGTAATTCTATCAAAAAACTAGTTACCGATACGGCCAATAAAAAATTTGTTATTGATGGTTTTCCAAAAACTGCTAATCAAGCAGAGTTTTTAGACAAATTATCCGCTCAATTAAATATGGCAAATCCAATATTTATTTATTTAGATGTTGATGCTAGCTCCGTAATTAAAAGAATTTCTTCCAGACTATTTTGTCACGAATGTGGTGCAAGCTATTTGCCATTACAAAATGAATTTGTTGAAAAAAAATGTTTCAAATGTAATGGCTTACTGCAAATCCGCGATGATGATAAACCTGAGGTTGTAAAAACAAGAATTTTGGAAGAAAAAAAGAGAATAAAAACCTTACTTGAATATTATAAAAAAACCAACAGATTATTAATTATTGATGGTAAACCTGCAATTACTAAAGTCAACCAATTAATAATTGATTCCTTAAGAAAAAATGGAATAATTAATGACTAATATAAAAACTTCTGATGAAATTATTATTATGGAAGAAGCCGGTAAAATACTAGCAGAAGTTTTTAAAAAAACTATCAAAGTTATTATACCCGGTATGACAAAACTAGAATTAGATACTATCATAGAAAAATTTATTATTGAATCTGGCGCAACCCCCTCATTTAAAAATTATAAAGGTTACAAATATTCTAGCTGTTTATCTGTTAATTCTGAAATTGTCCATGGAATGCCCAATAATGATGTTATCAATGACGGTGACATATTAGGCATTGATATTGGAGTCAATTATAATGGTTATCATGCCGATTCTGCTATCACTGTTCCTATTGGAAAAGTTGATACAGTTGCGCAAGAATTAATTAATGTAACTAAAAAATCGTTAGACTTGGCAATAAGTAAAATTAAACCAGGTGTGACAATAGGTCAAATTCAAAAAACTATACAAAATTTTGTAGAAAGTAAAAATTATTGCTTAGTTCGCAGTTATTCTGGACATGGCATTGGCAAAAATCTCCAAGAAGACCCAATTATTCCTAATTATTATGGATTAAATAACCATCTGATTATCAAAGAAAATGCCGTTTTTTGTATTGAACCAATGGTTATAGTAGGAAAAAATCACCATGTTGCAGTTAAAAACGATGGTTGGACGGTAATTTCTGCTAGTGACCAGCTTGCTGCACATTTTGAGCATACTGTAGCTGTTACTAAAAAAAATTGTAAAGTATTGACTAAATAATAATCATATGATATTATATTTTTGTAAACACAAATGACAAAAGATGTTATACAACAAGAAGGTATTGTGATTGAAGCATTACCTAATGCTCTATTTAAGGTTAAACTTGGAAATGAGCATGAGATTCTTTGTCATATATCTGGCAAAATTAGAATGAATTTTATTAAAATTATGCCTGGAGATAAAGTTATTGTCGAGCTTACACCTTATGACTTATCTAAAGGCAGAATAACAAGAAGATTATAATTATTAGGGTGCTGTCGCTGAATGTGCTTTTGAGATTAAAATTAGCCACATTCGAGCGAAAACTTTAGTAGATGACGATGCCTATCAGGTATGATAAGCGGAGGAGACTAATAAAGTTTGTCCTTCGACAGGCTCAGGATGGTGAGCAAAGTCGAACCACAGGCAAATGTGGTAATTTTTAGCCAAAATGACGTTTGGCGACAGCACCATTAGAAAGTATTTATGAATGTGGTAACACCGTCAGTTAAAAAAAGATGTGATAAATGTAAAATAATCAGAAGAAGTAAAAAAGGTAAAAGTTTTCATACTAAAAAACCTCGACTTTTTGTAAGATGCGAAAATAGACGACACAACCAAAGTCAAGGATAATATAATTGTTAATTTGTTAAATGGTTAATTTGGGTTAGATATGATAGATAAATCAACTAGTTAACTAATTAATCAATCAACAAAGTAACTGGGGTTAAAATGGCAAGATTAATGGGATTAAATATTCCAGATAATAAAAGAATAGTGATTAGCTTAACCTACATTTATGGTATCGGCAATTCTAGCGCTCAAAAAATAATTGCCCAGTCTGGTATCGATCCAAATAGACGTACTAATAGTTTAACTAATCCGGAACTTGATAAACTCAGAGAAGTTATAGAAAAAAATCTTAAGGTGGAGGGCGACTTAAGAATGTTAGTAAATCAAAATGTTAAAAGATTAAAAGAAATTAATTCTTATAGAGGAGTTAGACATTTAAAAAAATTACCAGCTAGAGGTCAAAGAACAAAAACAAACGCACGCACCAAAAGAGGTAAGAAAGTCTGTGTTGGTAGTGGACGCCGGGACACCTCACAAAAAACATAATTCGATACTAATATACGAATTTGACTAATAATACAAATGTCTAGATATTTCAGTATAATTCGCATACATTGGTATACTAGCATCACACAAGGTATTTATGGCTAAAAATGTTAAATTAAATAAAAAAAAGAAAGTTAATAAAAAAGTTACTCTAGGTAAAATGTTTATCCAAGCAACTTTTAATAACACTCTTGTTTCTATTACGGATAGTAATGGCGGGGTTCTTTCTTGGTCATCTGCTGGATCGCTTGGATTTAAAGGTGCCAGAAAAGCAACACCTTACGCTGCTCAACTTGCAGCGCAAGCCGCTATAGAAAAAGCAAAAAAATTTGGTTTAGAAACAATCGAGGTTTTTATATCTGGTATTGGTTCTGGCAGAGAATCTGCTGTAAGAAGTCTATTGGGTAGTGGGATTACAGTAACTTCCATTAAAGATGTTACACCTATTCCGCACAATGGTTGCAGACCCAAAAAGGTTAGAAGAGTATAAAATAATTGGAAATCAAATATGAAAGAAGCTGTTTGCAAAAAATGCAGAAGAGAGCAAGCAAAATTATTTTTAAAAGGCGAGAGATGTTTATCATCTAAATGTAGTTTTGTAAAGCGTCCATATGCACCAGGTCCAGCGGGACAAAATCGCGCTGGTAAATTTTCTGATTATAAAAAACAATTAAGGGCTAAGCAAAAAGCAAGAACCATATATGGTATTTACGAAAAACAATTCAAAAAATATTATCTAGAAGCTGCTAAGTCAAAAGGTATGACTGGCGCAACCCTGTTACAGCTATTAGAAAGAAGATTAGATAATGTTGTTTATAGATCGGGTTTCTGTTTTTCAAGAGCTGAGGCAAAACAATATATCAGTCATAGACATGTTATGGTTAATGACAAGATTTTAAATATTCCATCATATCTAATTAAAGAAAATGATACAATTAAATTAATAGATAAAGATAAAAAAATTAATAAAAAGTCAGAAATCCCGGTATGGATTAAACTAGATAACAAGGATTTAAAAGCCAGTATCATTAAATATCCTACAAGAGAAGATATTGAGACAGAAATCGAAGAACAATTAATTGTAGAATTCTATAGCAGATAATAACCTAAAAAAATTTCCAATAATTTGGAGGTCAAAATGTTTATTTTACCAGAGACAGAATTGATTAAAACAAAATCCGTTTCTACAGATAAAAGCACATCAGTTTTTGTAATTGAACCACTTTTACCTGGTTATGGTATGACAATTGGTAATGCTCTAAGACGAGTATTATTATCATCACTAGCTGGTGCAGCAATCACTTCTGTAAAAATCGATGGCGTTACACATGAATTTTCAACAATCAAAGGTGTTAAGGAAGATGTTGTAGATTTAATCTTAAATTTAAAAGCATTAAAAGTACAACTTCATGGCGATGAACCAACAATTGTGAAACTTAGTAAAAAAGGCCCGGGGCAAGTAATAGTTAAGGATTTTACTAAAAATTCTCAAGTAGAATTTGCAGACCCAGAGTACGTTATCGCTAATCTTGATAAAACTTCCTCACTTTCATTGGAAATTACTGTTGAAAAAGGCCGAGGATACATTCCTACTGAAAGAAGAAAGGATGAGAAACCAGTTCTTGGAAACATTGCCATTGATGCAATTTTTACACCGATAAAAAGAGTTCATTATGAAGTAGAAAATACTCGTGTGGGCGGAATGACCAATTTTGATAAATTAACCATTGATATCACAACAGACGGAACTATAAATGCTATGGAAGCTTTATCTGCATCAGTTAATATCTTGCAAGATCACTTTAATCTAATAGCTACAGAGTTAAAAGAAGGCCTTCCAAAAGCTTCAACAGCAAAAAAGAAAAGTGCTTTAGCACAAAAACTTTCTGCAGAAACTAACGTAGAAAAACCAGTGAAGACTAAAAAAATTAAATCAGTTGTCAAAACTACTACTAAAAAGTCTAATAAATAAACCAATAATTGCCGAGATAAATATATGAGAAAATTTGGACGGAAAAAACAAAACCGTGAAATGATGCTAAGAAATTTAGCTACATCTTTAATTATTTTTGAAAAGATTACAACCACCCAAGCAAAAGCTAAAGAAATCAAGCCAATTATTGACAAATTAATAACTACAGGTAAATTGAATAATCTTGCTAGTAGAAGAAGGCTCTTAGGCTATTTATTACACAAAAACGCCGTCAATAAAATATTAGAAGATTTAATTATTAGATATAATGATAGATCATCTGGATACACAAAAAGCTATCATTTAGCTCCAAGATTAGGTGATGGATCAAAAATGATGATTCTTGAATTAATCCCAGCTAAAAAAAATATTGCAAAAAATAGTGAAGAAGAAAAATCCAAAACTAATAAATTATCAGATGAAAAATCAAGTTCAAACAAAAAAATTGCACTAAGGACAAAAAATGTCAAAACAAGAACTAAATAATAATCAAACTCACATCACTCATAAAATTAATTTAACTGGCAAAATACTTGGGAGAGTTTCTTGTGAAGTAGCCAATTTATTAAGAGGGAAGAATAAAGTAAATTTTGCTTATAATTTAACAATGGGTGATAAAGTTGTTGTTTATAATTTAGATAAAATAGTTTTAACTGGTAATAAAAAAGATCAAAAGATGTATCAAAGTCATTCTGGTTATCCTGGACATTTAAAATCTTTGACTTTCCAACAAGTTTGGGAAAAAGACCCTAAATTAGTTTTTATACAATCTGTTGAAGGAATGCTTCCTAAAAACCGTTTAAGAAAAATATGGTTAAAAAACTTATCAATTTATATTAAGGAAATCAATGAATAAAGAAGTTGTTGAAAAAGTTAAACTATCAGGAAAATATTTTGAAGCAGTAGGTCGTAGAAAAAGAGCAGTTGCTAGAGTTAGATTATATACTGGTAAAGGTCAATTTTATAAAAATAATCAGCTAGTTTCTGCTGTTTCTTCTACTATTAATAGCCCCTTAATTCTTGTAGGCTTAGTTGATAAGTTTGATATTAGTATCAAAGTTGTTGGTGGGGGTATAAAAAGTCAAGAAGAAGCTGTTAGACATGCACTTTCTAGAGCCCTTGTTAAGTTTGATGAAACCTTGAAGCCATCACTACGTAAAGCTGGATTTATGACTCGTGATCCACGTGAAAAAGAACGTAAAAAACCTGGTTTAAAACGTGCTAGACGCGCTCCACAATGGCAAAAACGTTAATAGACTTATAATGTCACATAGGATAGAGAAAATAAATGAATTAATATTGCAGCAACTAAGTCAAATTATTCAAAGAGAATTTTTTGGTCATTTTGGTATAATAAGTATTAATGCTGTTCATACCTCTCCAGACATAAAAAATGCTAAAGTATATGTTAGTGTTTTAGATAAAAGTGAATCAAATAAAATTATCAATCAATTGCAAAAAAAATCTGGTTATTTAGAACATCGCTTGATCAAAAAATTAACTTTGAGACTTATTCCCAAATTAGAGTTTGCTCTTGATTCATCAATTGGTAAAGTTGATAAAATAGAGGAGCTACTGGCTAAGATTGAAAAAGAAAAAGCTAGCAAATAGTTATGAAGTTAAAAACATATTTATTTGTAATATTTAGTATGACATTACTATCTCTAGGCATATGGCTGATGATCTTATTTAACATTGATCCGGATTCAGCCGATCTTATAACTAAAAGTGCCTTTTTCTCTAGTATGTTTTTATGGTTAATGGGAATAATGATTTTTATAATTTTTTATTTACGTATTTGGGTTTCTAATAAAGAAGTTATTTACAACAACTTACCAATTGCCTTAAGGCACGCAATATTCATCTCCTTGGTTATTACTGGGCTATTAGCATTAAATAGCTCTAATCTACTTAATTGGTGGGATGCAGGAATGTTTATTGTTGTTATTACAATGCTAGAACTACTGTTTAGACAAAAAACTACTAATTAGCTAAATTTTGTAACTATCATTAACTATCCTTAACTTACATTAACTTTCGTTAACTAAAATTATATTATGAACGGTCACTTACACCCAATAACTCAATTTAATCGACTAAGTCTTAAATATTTTCAAGACCTTGGTTTTGATATTAAAGAAGGTAATGAGATAGAAAGCGAATGGTATAACTTTGATGCCTTGAATGTTCCAGCTGATCACCCATCACGTGATGTACAAGATACTTTCTGGCTTGCCCCGAGTAAGATCGAGGGGCTTGCTCCAGTAAAGTCCACCTCGGAGGTGGCCGAAGGACTCCTACGAGGTGAAAAAGAAGTACTTCGCACTCACACCTCAGGATCAGAGATGAATATAATCAAAAATAATCAAATAAAACCTCCTTTTCGTATAATTGTTCCGGGGCGTTGTTATCGTAACGAAAGAACTGATTTAAAACACGAACACACCTTTAATCAAATAGATGGAATTATTTGTGATAAAAACGTTAATATGACCCATTTAATTGGAATTTTAGATGGTTGGATCAAATTTACTCTTGGTAAGGATGTTGAAACCCGCATTAGACCAAGCTACTTCCCTTTTGTAGAACCAGGACTCGAAATGGATATTAAACTTCCTGCATGTGGGCTTGCCCGCCGTAGCATCTCGGATGGGACACGAATGAATAATTCGACGTGCAATACCGAGAGCGTAGGCGGGTGGAGGGAAATGCTTGGTGCTGGTATGGCTCACCCGATAGTTTTAAAAAATATGGGAATTGACCCAGACAAATATCAAGCAGCTATGTGGGGTCCTGGGATTGATCGCTTTACTATGATTAAATATGGTATTGATGATATTCGCCGTTTTCATGGCCAGGATTTAAGATTTCTAAAACAATTTTGATTAATAAAAGTTAGTATCTTGAATCTAGTATTAAGTATAAAATACTTACTTCTAGCTTCTAAATACTAGATACTTAAGTAAAACAATATGAAACTATCACTTAATTGGCTCAAAGAATTTATAGATATCAAAGTTACTCCAGACCAGCTGGCACAGGATTTAAATTCCTTTGGTCACGAGGTTGAGGATGTAATAAAAGTAGGGAATGATTATATCCTAGGTATAAGTATTACCGCTAATCGCGGTGATTGCCTATCAGTTTTAGGTATGGCCCGTGAAGTTGCTGCAATGTACAATTTAAAATTAAAAATTATAGATTATCCTATATCTCAAATTAATAAAAGTACAACTAATAAAAAAATAAATGTTAAACTTAAGAATAAAGATATTTATGATGCATTTGACGTAGAAATTATCGAAAACATTAAAATTAAAGAAAGCCCTAAATGGCTACAGAATAAATTAAAATTAGTTGGCATAAAACCAATTAATAACATAGTTGATATAACAAATTTTGTAATGATAGAAACCGGTCAACCCATCCACGCCTTTGATTATAACAAAATTAATAATGGTAATATGATTATTCGTTTGTCAAAAAAAAGTGAATGTATAGTAACATTGGATGGCAAAAATCGTCAGCTCGATAATAACTCAATCATTATTGAAGATGGAAAAAAGATATTTGATCTTGCCGGTATTATGGGCGGTCAAAATAGCCAAATTGATAAAAATACCAAAACAATTGTTATGGAGGGTGGAGTTTTTAATAAAAAAACAATTAGAGCAACATCAAAATTATTAAAGCTTACCACTGATGCTTCCCATCGTTTCGAACGAGGTGTTGACGATAACAATACTTGCAAAGCTGTTGATAGGGCATCAGAGCTAGTAATTAATTTAGATCAAAACAGTAAAATTGTATATGTAATGGGCGCCCTCACTGATTTAAGAAAATCCAATACAATTGACATTGATATAAACAGAATAAATAATCTATTAGGAACGAGATTAGAACCCAATCAAGTGATTGATTATTTATCGAGACTAAATATTATTACAGATCAACAGATCAACAAATTAACAAATCAACTGACGTTTAATATTCCTTCATATAGAAAATATGATTTAACAATCTGGCAAGACATAGCAGAAGAAGTTGCGCGTGTTCATGGTTATGATAAAATAAGTAAAAGTTTACCAATTAAAACAAAATCGACACCCAACGAAAATTATAATAAAAAAGAATTGTTAAAAGATGTATTAGTTGAAAATGGATTTACAGAAATTTATTCATATTCATTTGCTGACGAAAAATTAATGACCATGTTAGGGAATAACCTAAACAAATCACGTCATGTCATTAATTCCGTAACACCAGAACTAACACACCTAAGAATGGATTTATTACCATCACTGCTAACTGCTATTAGCAAAAATCCTTGGGCCCCAGAGGTTAAGATTTTCGAAATAGGCAAAGTATTTAATGATAATGAAGAAAAATGGCAATTAGGTATTGCCGAGTGCAATAAAAACGGACAGGGGATTAAACAAGTTTTAGACAAACTCAATATCAATTCATCAATAATAATTCCCGACCAAAAAGTATTAGACCATCTCAAAATCCGCCGCCCTGTTAGATATGTAATAATTGATTTGGATACCGCTACAAAACACCTCGGAGGTGGCCAGCTGGACTCCTGCGTGGTGGAAAATGGGTTGAATTCTACCCAAGAAATGCAATACAAACCTATCTCTCAATTTCCCCCAACCATCCGCGACCTTGCTTTTATAGTAAAAAACGATACTGATTCCGAACAAATCCGCTCTCACATCTTGTCTCTCGATCCGCATATCTTACTAGCTGAACTTTTTGACGAATTTAATTTTCCATCTGCGCCATCAGTCAATAATCAGCGTGATCTGCGTAACATGAAAAATGTAGCTTATCACATCTGGCTTCAGGATCTTAATAAACCCATGAATCCAGAACATGTTGATAATATTACAAAACAAATCATTAAAAGCGTTGAATCAAAATTTAAAGCTAAATTAAGACAATAATTCAATTATATTCGCATAATATGCAAATTTTAGTCGAAAATTTGCAAGCATTACGCACAAAAACGAGTTATGACGCAATCGCTCAGAGCGTCATAACGGTG
>CAZXAY010000003.1:0-40430 GCA_964638435.1 uncultured Candidatus Saccharibacteria bacterium
GGGCATAATTTCCGTCCACGATTAAGAAACAGAATATATAATTGGTACCACCATAAATTTGTTCGTTTCCCCATGGAATATGGCAAAGTGGGGTGTGTAAATTGTGGCAGATGCATCAAATATTGTCCGGCTAAAATCAATTATCGGTTAGTGTTGGAAAAAATATTAAAGAAATATAGCTAATATTAAATATGAATAATTACCTACCCAAAAAAACTATTATCATTCAAATTAAGGATTTGACACCTGATACTAAACTATTTAGACTAGATCTTAAAAGTTTTAAATTTCTACCAGGTCAATTTATAATGTTGAGCATACTGGGTTATGGTGAGGCACCTTTTTCTATAACATCTTCTCCAACCAAAAAAAACTATTTGGATTTAACTATTAGAAAAGTTGGCTGCTTAACTAAAGCAATGTTTAGCAAAAAAGTTGGGGATCAGGTTTTTATCAGAGGCCCATATGGCAATGGCTTCCCTTTATCAATAATTAAAGGTAAAAATCTTATTGTTATTGCAGGCGGTTGCGGTCTAGCACCTATGAGATCAATTATTGATTACCATTTGGATAACAAAAACTTTTTTTCCAATTTGCAAGTTTTATACGGCGCTCGCTCTCCACAAGATATTTTATATAAAAATGAGATGTCACTTTGGCAAAAAAATGCTGAGGTTATTATTACAGTTGATAAACCAGATAAATCATGGCGAGGGAATTCTGGGTTAATTACTAATTTAATTACACCTAAAATATTAGATGGGATAAGTAGTGCTGTTATTATTTGTGGCCCACCAATAATGTATGAAAATGTCATAAAAAAATTACTTGATTTAGGATTTTCTGATACAGATATATTTGTATCGCTTGAAAGAAATATGCAGTGCGGAATTGGCATATGTCAACATTGTACCTGTGGCGATAAATATGTTTGCGTTGACGGCCCAGTATTTAGCTATAATCAAATTAGATATCAGAGCTATAAGGGAGATTAGACTTCTTTCGAAATAATTTTCGTAACGAAAGCTGATAATTTTGAGCCCGCCTTGACTCGGATCAGGCGAGGCAGGCGAAAATAATGAAGAGTGAGAAAAGCGTAACAGAGTTACATTGACGAGCTGTGAATTATTTTTTAGCCAAAATTATCTGATTGCAGTAGAAAAGGTTATTTCGAAAGAAGTCTATTAAGTACCAAACCAATTTTTAATTTTCCCTCGACTCGAGCTCGGGACGAGAGTAAATTTTTAACCCGCCTGCCATGACTTGGCAATGTCGGGCAGGTCAAGTTCAAATGTTTAAAAATTATTTATCCCTCATAATTTTAATGAAGTGGGACAAATTTGAATTTTGAATTTAGGAGAATAGTGAATACTTGTCCAATTAACATTAATAAACCAAAAATAGCTATTTTTGACCTTACAGATTGCGAAGGTTGCGAGTTACAATTTTTAGCATTGGATCAAAAAATTACTGACTTTACTAGTAAAGTTGATATTGTTAATTGGCGTCTAGTAGATAATAAAAAAGATGAGGGACCGTACGACATTTGTTTAATCGAGGGAACAATTATTACTGATAGAGAGAAAGAGATGGTCTTATCGTTACGAGAAAAGTCTAAGATTGTCATTGCTATTGGCGCCTGTGCCTGTAATGGTGGAATAGCCTCAATTATCGATAAAAATCGGGCAAAATTCTCCAGATATGTTTACGGTAAAGATTATAAACCAGTGGCTAATAATGCCCTAGCACTAGACCAATTTATTAAAGTAGACTATTATCTTAATGGTTGTCCAATTAATCCTGCTGAACTTGAGGATTTTTTAACTAAATTAATTAGTGGTCAGCAAATATCTAATAAATATTATCCTGTTTGCTACGAATGTAAAAACAAAGAAAATTTATGTTTACTATTACAAGGTCAACCGTGCCTTGGACCGATTACACTTGGCGGCTGTGGTGCTGCTTGCCCTTCAAAAGGGATTAAATGTTATGGTTGTTGGGGTAAAATTAAAGATGCTAATATCCCAGCATTATCAAAAATTCTAATTAACCAAGGTAGAACCAAACAAGAAGTTAAACAAATACTAGAATTGTTTATAAAAAATTAAAAAAGGAATTTATGAGCTTAGTTGAACAACATTATATTACAAAAATAGAGGGTCATGGCACACTAAACATTAACTTTCGCCAATGTCATGCCAAGCTCGAAATTGATGAAGGTGAAAGATTCTTTGAAGCATTACTAGTTGGCAGACCATATACTGACGGCCCTTTTATTACTTCGAGAATCTGTGGCGTTTGCCCAGTTGCCCACACCCTAGCTTCGATTAAAGCACTAGAGAGTGCACTAGACATTATGATAGATGATAATACTATTAGATTAAGAAAAATTTTATTGGCTAGCCAAATTATTCAAAGCCACGCACTGCACTTATTCTTTTTAACCCTACCGGACTATATTGGTCTTTCTAGTACCTTAGAATTACATCAAACTAAACCAGAACTATTTAAAATTGCCCTCTCACTTAAAAATCTCGGGGATAAAATTACCACCATTATTGGTGGTAGAAATGTTCATCCAATTAACCTAGTAGTTGGTGGTTTTAGCAAAATTCCTAGTAAAAACGAACTACAGGAAATTAAATTAGCTTGCCAAAATAATTTAACTTTTACCCAAGAAACTGTTAAACTTTTTGCTTCATTTAATTATCCAAAAATATCAAACCCCGTCGAATATATGTCTTTAGTTAATGGTGAAAGTTATGAGACATATGACGGCAAAGTTGAAACATCAAAAAACTATATATTTGATCCAATTAACTATAAAAAAGAAATTATTGAAAAAGTAAAATCATATTCATCAGCAAAATTTTCTACCCACGATGGCCAGCCAATGATGGTAGGAGGTCTGGCCCGCATATCACTCCATCACCAATATTTAAACACCAAAGCTAAAAAAACATTTAATGATTTAAAAATTGAGATGCCTAGTTACAACACTTTCCATAATAATCTTGCTCAAGCAATCGAGATGGTTCATTTTTTGGAAGAAATTATCAAACTTTGTGAGGAACTAATAAACGATCAAAGTTATAAGTCACAAGTTATAAGTTACAAGTTAAAATCTGGCCATGGTATTGGTGCGATCGAGGCACCACGTGGAGTATTATATCATTATTATGAACTAGATAAAAAAGGGATAATTAAAAACTGCGATATTATTACTCCCACTGCTCAAAACTTAACTAACATCGAAGAAGATGCGACAGCACTCTTAAAAGAATTTAAACTTGATAAGTTAGAAGGAAAAGTTTGCATCCGCGAACTCGAAATGCTAATTCGAGCATACGACCCATGTATAACGTGTAGTGTACATTAGAGAAAATTCAAAATTCCCCCACTTCGCTCAATAGAGCTTCGAGGGACAAGCAATTTTTAATTTTTAACCAGTCTCGCTATAAGCGATGCCTAGGCGGATGAAATTCAAAATAATCAATGTTTTAAACATTTGAATTTAGTAAATTGATTAAAAATTATAAATTTATAATTTGAGTTTTATTATATAGTTCTATTCGCTATCTCCATATGATACTTTGTCCATATTTGGAGATTTTTTAATTGACGCGCAGTTAGCTCGTCGCAAACATTTCCCCAATGAATACTGACATAATCATCAACCTTGGGATTGATAAATAAGCTAATTACTTCTTTAGTAGTAAGTTCTCCAAAAGCAAGTTTGCCTTCTTTGAGAATTATTGGATGATATTGAATGGTTAATTGGTTAATTGGCCTGCCCTGACCTGTCCTGAGTATGCTCGAGGGAGTATCATCGAAGGGTTGATTGGTTAAATTATCAATAGTTTTAGGTTTTAAGTTGTAGTTTTTCGTTTTTAGTTTTTCGTTTTTAGTTTTAACTACCCTACCAGGTAGTATCAAACAATTATCCACTGTTTCCATCACATTAGTCTTTATCCCAGATCGAATTAATCCTGTCTTAGTATAAACATCCAACACATGGAAGCTGTGATGTGGTTTTGCGCCTTCTGCAGGTTTGGGTAATATCCACTTCATCAAATTTGGACTAAGTTTTTTGCTAAATCGATTTTTCAATTGCTCATGAAAATCTTTAGTGGTAACATTTTTTAAAAGATCATTTCCAATCCAATATGCTTCCACGACTTTTTCATCAAACGGATCTTTAATTTTATTTGCTTTAGCAATCAATTGTAAATATGGGAAAGCACCCTCAAACCCTTTTAATAGCTCAATTAAACCCTTATCTGACTCCTCTGCAACACAATAATCAAAAATGTCCCGATTACCATCGGGGCCACAGTATCTCAGCTTATTAGGCGCAAAAGCATATTTGGCGAATAGTAAACTTCCCTGTCCTGAGTTTGGCCTGCCATGAGCAAAGTTGAATGGCCTGCTCTGGATTTTATTGAGGGGTTGAAGGATTTCGGCATTCATAATCAACTTAAAAAATTTTCCACTGAATGGAGAACTTTTTCAGCAATATTTAAAGCTTTTTGAATTTCAACTTTTGAGTATTCTTGAGGAATTTCCACTGGATAACGAGTTTCAATATAATAACGGTTGAGCATTACTATTTCTTGTTTAAGACGAACAATATTAGGTAAGTGTTTTTTACAATAATCCGCCAATTTTACTAAATCATGAATTTTAAATTCATCTTTAATATCTTGTCCTTGATAAACCAATAGACCTTTTAGGGATTTTTCTACAGTTTGCTGGCAAAGAAAACAAATAGTGTCGCCAAAACCACCTTCACGATAAAGAATTTGAGCGTCAGAAAAATTTCGTTGGGCTTTTTCCATCCATTTTTCAGCTTGTTTTTGCCATTTGACTTTTTCTGTCATAAATAATTTCTCCCTGATTGATGATTTCTTTAACAAAAAAATCATCTTTTTTAAGGCTGTCTGCTGTTTCTTTGGGAGTATATACTAAGATATCCAAGGGGAATTGACGATCCAGCAATAATTGTTCCACTTCAGTAGTTCGAAATCGTCTCTCTTTGCGAGAATTTTTGATAATAAACAAATCCAAATCACTGCTTTTATTTGGCTTTCCCCAAACATAAGAACCAAAAATAATAATTTTTTCTGGTTGATAATTTTGAACGATTTTTTCCTTAATCAACTCAATCTCTTTTTGTATTTTAATGTTAGTCATATTTAAAATTATTATCTCATACAATTTAGCAAATTACAATAAAATTTTATTCGGCACAAAAGCATATTTGGCAAATAATAAACTACCAGTATATGACATAAGTTAAATTTGAAATTATTTAATAAAATTATTGATTGTAAAAAATATAATAAAATATAAAAAATCTACTCCCAATATAAACAAAAATGTTGTACCAAAATCGTAACCTAAAATCTTTTTTACGAAAATAAAATTTATTATGATAGCAACAACATAACCAAAGAATCCTAATGGGTTAACTACTGCACTAATTATCCCAATAAATACTGATAAAACTATTGATGCTAATAATTTATTGCTAGATTTATTGTCAAACACGTATAAAACCAATAAAATACTAAAAAACAATATTATTGTTGATATTATAACTACTAAAAATGTCGTAGATGTACTATTCTCGTTTGTTTTAATATCATTACTAAAATTATATATTTCCGACAAATTTTGGTAATTATTTTCTGCTACAATCTCAGACTCGTCAACTTTTATTTTCTCAGTTAATTTAGCTGTTTCTGTCATTTCTTTATCGCGCCAAATAATCGATTCTGGGATAATTTTCCCAACAATATTATTTTTGGAAACAAAACCAAAATATCTTGAATCAAAAGAATGGTCGCTATTATCACCTAAAATATAATAATCCTTACTTGTAAATGAATTGGTAGTTATTCCAGTATCTTCAAGAAAATTCTCTGTTTCTGGAACTAAACCAATTTTTTTATCATTGATGAAAAAACTATTATTTCTATATTCAAATTTATCTCCTGGTACAGCCACTACTCTTCCAACAAAATTTCCATATAAATCATGCTCAGTATCATATTTTGATATAATTAATTGTATGTTAGTTGATGATAACGAATGAATAACTACATCATTACGATTTATTTGCTTACTCAGTTTTTCAACTAATGTATTCGATCCATTACCTAAAGTTGGCCTCATAGATATTCCATCTACAACAAAAGGCTGAGCTATGAAATTTTTAGATATCGTTAATAATAAACCCAAAAATATTAATGACAAAATGCTATAACATAAATAGACAAAAAATGATTTTACAACCTTAAGAGAAAAATATTTTCTCAACAATAAAAAATCTATAATAAATGTTAATAAAAAAACAAATAACAGAAAAGCGATAACCAAAATATCAACGTTAGATGAGTTATATATTTTAGATAAAAACGAAATATTGTAGTAATTTATTATAATAACTACAAATGTTAATACCGATATTAATAAAATGTTTACTATTGAGATGATGATTGAGGTTTTTAAACTGCCGTTTTCAATTTTAAATAATTTACAAATTAATTGCATACAAAAAGTTGAAATTAATAATGTAGAAATTAAATATAAAATCCCATAAATTATCCAGTAGTACATAAATTCCTTTGTTCTATTTTATTTTTTGATAAAGTTATTATTAATATAGTCCCAATTGCTATAAGTATTAAAGCGATTATTTGATTTAATTGAAATTTATGAGTAATAAAAATTGATGATAATAAGGTGGTGATTGGTGAAGCGATGACTAGGATGGAAGTGACTAATGTTGCTGAAGCATATTTTAAGGAGCTAAACCAAAACCAAACATAAGCAAATAATAATAAAGAAGGCAAAATAATCCAAAACATTTGATTAAGATTCAATGATTCATATAAACTAATTTTATTAGTTACAGCTAAATATCCTAGCATAATTAGTGAACCAAAAAACATTCTACCCCAGGCCAAGAGTATCGATGGCATATTTTTTAATACTATTTTAGTTATAATTGTTTCCGCTGACCAAAAAAGTGTTGCAATGAGCACCAATAGCTCACCTTGGCCGAATATCCATGATTTTGGAGTGGCTAAAAAATAATTACCAATAACCAATATGGCTAAAGCAAATAATTGCCATTTACTAAATTTTTCTTTTAAAAACATAAATGCTAATAACCCAACCCAAATAAACATAGTCTTATTAATTAACTGCCCACCAGCTGCAGTTGATAATGATAAACCCTTAAAAAATAGTAAGAACGGGATGCCTCCGCCTATCATGCCAATCAAAACTAACTGTCCCCACTTTTTTGGGGTCATTCTGGCTTGTCCAGAATCGATTCTGGATGCGCTTTGCTTACCAGAATGACGCTTCCTAAAAATCCAAATTCCCAGCAAAACCGACGACAGCCAAATCGCCACCACAATATTACGCCCAGTTGTCAGCACGTATGGATCTTTTACTATTTTACTAGCAAAACTCGCCACAAAAACACTCACTCCACTAATAACTGCAGCAGTAATAGCAAGATAAATTCCTTTTTTATTTTGATAATTGGTCATTTTATTTTCTCGCATTAATTAAACTTTTAATATAATCAATCTGCTCTCTGGGATTGCCGAATTGCATACCAGTTTGATTATTAAATTTAGGCAAAGTATCTTTACTAAATATTTTTTTATATTCTTGGTATGTTTTTAATCCATCTTTAGCAATATTTATTTTTTGGTCTAAAGTTAATTTTGAACCATTTTTTTCATCAAATTTTGGTAACTTTTTCCCATATATAGATTCATAATTTGACTCTAAAATTAATCCAACATAAATTTTACCCGCCTCTAAATTAACTGGGATATATCCACCATAATCTCTACCCTCCCAAACAAAGCCTCCTTGTATACCTGACTTGCTAGCCTCTTCTTTGGATCCAAAAACAGGAATCCCTTTTTCATATAAAGCTTTTTCTCTTTTTCCTTCATCTGAAAGCATTTCAGATGAAGCAGGGTCTAAACCTATTTGTTCTGGTCCTAATAATTTCACCATAATTTTAAGATTTAGTAATTAATACCCTATAATTTATTTATTTCTGAAAATTTTACCGGTTATGTCTTGTTTTTCAACTGGTCCAGAAATCCTTGAATCCATAGAATGCTGACGATTGTCACCCATTACAAAATATTGGTCATTACCCAATGTCAAAGAATAATTTAAAGTTTCATCATCATTAATCATTGTTTTACCTTGAATATATGATTCATCAATAATTTTATCATTTATCAGAACTTGACCATTATTAATTTCAATTTTCTCGCTAGGAAGAGCAATAATTCTTTTAATATATATTCTTTTGGCTATTGGATCATCTATAAATGTTGGGGTTCCTCCACCTGATTCATAAACAACAATATCTCCTTTTTCATAATTTTTATCAAATTTATTAATTAATAAATATTTTTCATCACTAAATGTCGGCTCCATAGCATCTCCAGATACAATAAAAGGTTGAAAAAAAGTATTATGAATAGTAGATGTAAATGTTAACGCTAGTAAAATGTTGAATATCCCAAAAACGATGTAAATTAATATAATTTTTGATACATTTATTTGAAAATATTTCTTTAACAATAAATAGAAAGCAAATAATATAATTGCTATATTAAATATTGATATGGATAATAAGTCGAATTTAGACTGTAAATACGCTAGCGGAATCGCTATGATATTTAAAATAGCAATTATTTTTAATGATGAGATAAAATTTGCTCTGTCAACCTTTAGCATCTTAAGAACTAACAATAAAATTAATGAATCAATGACTATTAGTAGCACACAAATTAATAACATCGCTAAAATTAAATTTAACATTTTGCCTCCTGAAATAATTTACACAAATAACAACCAAATTCTCCAAATTGTTATAGCTACGATCAATATTGTTAAGACTATTTTCAATTTTGAATTCCATTGAGTGTAATTCCACATTAAATACAGTCCAGCTGGCCAAAAAAATATTAATAACAGTATCGTAATTAAATCATATCTACCAGTTTGATTTTTGTTTTTCATTAATCCTCCGAATATTAGTTTCTTTGAATAAAAATTATTTATTAACTAAATGGGTAGTAATTTACATAAAGGTAGAATACCAACCCTAGTGTCCCTAATATACCCATAATAAGCCCAAAGATTGCGCGACCTTTCCCAAATTTTTCAGGATGTTTTTTGAGATCTTTTAATGCAATAATGCTCATAATAATTGCTAACGGTCCAAAAACTAGAATTAACGAAAATATTCCGGCATATCCTGCTGCAATTGCCCAACCAGATCTACCAACTGGTAACATCGCTCTAGCAATCGGATCCTTACTCAAATTTTTTTCCTCCATTTTTACCTCCTTGTTAATTAGTGTTTATGAAAATAATTTTGCCATCTAAAATATGGATAACGGGGACGGTTCTCTTTTACTCTGGAGTTTTACAATTTTATTAATTACCAAATCCAAATTATTATTATGGATAACGGGGACGGTTCTCTTTTACTCTGGAGTTTTACAATTTTATTAATTACCAAATCCAAATTATTATTCTTGCAGACTGAATTTGATTAATTCTTTTTCTATTGTTTTATCGTCAACCCTAAATCCTTTTTTCCAGATAATTTCCTCAGATTTATCGATATCTTTAAAATAAGCTAGTTGAGTGCGAAAAATCTTTTCATTGAATTCATTACCAAAAATTTCTTGAGCTCTTTTGATTATTTCCTTGATTGAATGATAATCTTTGATAATGAAGTATAAATCCACATAATCTTTCCACTTGGCGCGTTGTCCTAAAGCGTGTACTTTCATCACTGATAATGTTAGCAAATTCGGCAACTTTATTCCTTCAAAATTTTCTGAAAAATCAATTTTATAGGGGTAATGAAAAAAAGTAAATCTGACATTGTTGCCAATGAAGGTTAACTCATCTGATTCATTTACTAATATCTCATCAATTGTTATTTTTTTATTTATTTTATTTTTGATAGATAAATTTCCAAATTTTTTTAAACTAAATAGATCAAAATCGATAGATTCTCTATGACCAATGTGTAGAGCAATAGCAGTTCCGCCCACTAAACCAAAATCTTTAGAAAAAGATTTAATAATTGGTAAATTTTTTATTTGATCTTGAGTTAATATTTCTTTATGCATTAGACCTTCATTAATTTGTTCTTATGAGCAAAATATAATTTAAAATAATTGATTACTTCTGGCCGATAATTAATTCTTTGCCTATCTATTTGCTTATTAAAAATAGAAGTGGTCTTTTTAATTCCCAAAATAGAAAGAAGTTTTTGCACATCATCCCAGTCACCGTAATTTAAAGTATGCTCCACAATTGATTCGGCAGATAGTTTTTGATAATTTTTAACATACCATATTAAATATGGCCGCGATTTGATAAAGTTGGTTAATTGACTTCTTGTATTTTGCATAATTTAGTAAATATTTTAGGTATTTTATAAGTTAATTATACCATATTTTTTGCTTAATTACCAACCAAAATTCTTAGATTTTCTCATTTGATTAAATTGTTAATCCATAATTTGTAATCAATAATCTTAATGATGTTGATGTTGGCAGGATTTAATCATACCGAGTATTGTTTTTGCCTCACTTTCATCGATTCTATCTAATAAATTGATCTTTTCTTTTTAATAGATAAATCGTAAAAAATATCAAAATAATAACTGAAATTATATCAATCCAATATGAACTTATAACACTAATACCAGCAAGTAATAGATAATAAACAATTGATCCCATTCCTACCATGGCAAAGATAATGTATCCATATAAAGCCCATGTTTTACGTTTTAATAATCCAATACCAACTATTATTCCTATTGTACGTAAAATAATATTCAATAAATCAACAAATAACAAAGAACCCAAAAGCTGGAAAGATGCACCAATTATCAGTAACCAAGCAATAGTGTCGATCCCAAAAAAAGGTTTTTTTGTTGAACTGGGTTGGGTTTTTAATTCTTGATTTTGAATTTGATTTTCCATTTTCCCTCCTAATTATTAATTTGTTGTTTATTAAAAAAATGCGCGAATAAGCTTGTAATACTATAAATTGAAAAAGTATAAATAATAAAAGTTTCTAAGGAATTAATATATCGAAAATTTATATAAGTTTGAAATGGAATCAATATCGTTACTATTATTATTTGAACTAATTTAGCATTGTTACCAGAATAATAAATCTTTTTTATTACATTCGCGTCTTCTACTGTATATATTATGATGGCATTAAGAATAGTTTTAGCAAAATTATAATAAATCATAATGATTAACAAAATGTTTAAAATACTTTTGTTACCCAAAATTTTATCAAAATGTAAGTAAAAAAATGCAAAGAATGTAAGAATGGTTATTAAGAATGCATTAATATTCGTAACACTCGTTTGTTTGTTATAAGGTATGGTTTCATTTATTTTGAAAGTATAATAAGTTCCTATTATTAAGTTATATAAAATAATTAATAGAATTATTACTTTCCACAAATCTTTTGATATTATCTCTAGCAATATATTTCTTAACGATGGCAAAGATATTACTAAACAAAGAATTATTAATAATAAAATATATGAATCTAATTCGTCATATTTGGGTAGATATTTGATAAAAAAATAATTAGCTTTATCTATAAAAGCATTAAACTTATTTATTTGTTTTTGGCTCTTTTTTTGATCGTATTTAAACATCATCAATAATTCCTTACTATCCGTTTATTAATATTAATGTTGATGTTGGCAGGATTTAATCATACCGAGTATTGTTTTTGCTTCTGACTCATCAATTTTATTAATCGCCAAATCTCCATGACAAAGTAGCCAGTCGCCCTTTTTGGCTTTTGGCACAAGAGAAATATCAACTTCCTTATCACCATCAACAATAACTTTTAGTTTTTCGTTTTTAGTTTTTAGTTTTATTTGTACTGGTGTTGCTAGACACATATTTACTCCAGTTAATATTGGTTAATATCTGTTAATAGAAGTTAATATTAGTTATATAACCGTTATTAACAATTTTTAACCATTGTTAACTATTATTAACCTTTCTTCGAAAGGAGTTTACACAAATCCACTAATCGATGAGAATAACCCATTTCATTATCGTACCATGCTGTAATGTGAACAAGGTTACTGTCAACAACTTCAGTTAACTCACTATCAACAATTGATGAATATGCGCTACCTCTAAGGTCTGATGATACAAGCGGCTCATCACTTACTAATAATATCCCCTGCATCTTGCCGCTAGCATATTCGCGCAAGATATCATTAACTTCCTGTTTAGTTGTTTTATGCTTTACTAAACAAACTAATTCTACCACTGATACAGTTGGAGTTGGCACTCTAAGTGCAATACCATGCATCTTACCTGCGAGCTCAGGGATTACTTGTGATATAGCTTTAGCAGCCCCAGTAGACGTTGGTATGATGTTTTCTACAGCGCTACGACCACGACGAGGATCTTTTTTGTGTGGACCGTCTACAAGGTTTTGATCAGCAGTATACGAGTGTACCGTAGTCATCCAACCTTTTTCTATCACAAACTCTTTGTTAATAGCATAGGCAATTGGCGCAAGACAATTAGTAGTGCACGATCCCATCGAAATTACATTATGTAATTCAGGATCATATTTTTCTTCATTAACACCCATTACTAGAGTTATGTCTGCGTCTTCCGATGGAGCCGAAATAATTACCTTCTTAGCCCCAGCTTTAATGTGAGCACTGGCAGCTTCTCTTTTAGTAAAAAATCCTGTTGACTCAATAACTAGCTCAACGCCCATTTTTTCCCATGGCAACCTAGCAGGATCTTTCTCAGCTAAAAATGCTAGGTTAATATCTTTATCATACTTACCATAAACAGTATCATATTTTAATAAATATTTAAGTTGTTCTATCTCGCCTAAATCATTAGCAACCATAATTGGCAACTCACCATCATTTGCACGATAAAAAGTCCTACCTATTCTACCAAATCCATTAATGGCTATGTTCATTATAAGCCTCCTGATAAACCTACCAAATACGAAATTAACTAAATACTAAAGTAAATAAGAAAATTTTAGTACCATTTTTAGTATTTCGCTAAATTAGTATTTCGTAGGATAATTATTTACTAGCTGCTATATTACAAATCTTTATAAATTCCCTAGCTTTAAGTGACGAGGCACCAACTAATACCCCATTAATTTCTTTTTGATGTAAAAATTCTTGGGCATTTGATGCATTTACACTGCCACCATATAAAATTCTTGTGTGATGCGCTATTTCTGACCCATATTTTCTGGTAATTTTTTCTCTCATCTTCTCAACAACCATGTTAGCATATATACCAGATGCTGGCTCACCTCCAACATTTGTACTAATTGCCCAAACTGGCTCATAAACTAAAATAATATTTTCCATCTCTTTTTTATTAATACTTCTTAAAATCTCATTCATCTGATCAAAAATTTGATCAAAATTTGGTTTGGTTAAATTGGTTTTTTTATTTTCGCCAATGCAAAGTATAACTCTTAGATCATTTTTTACTGCAACTTTTACTTTTTTAGCAACTTCTAAAAAACTTTCGTGAAGATATTTTTTCCTCTCACAGTGACCAACAATTACATAATTTGCCAGTGATTTAATCATAACTGGTGAAACTTCGCCAGTGTAAGCTCCTTTTTCTTCATAAAAAATATTCTGAGCCCCAAGATGGATATTTTTTGCCCTTTTTTCTAAAATCTCTTGCATTGGATAAAGCCAAACAAAAGGTGGACAAAGTACTACTTCTGACTGAGAATCTTCAAAATTATTCTTTAGATATTGTGTTAGTACTATAGCGTCAGATAAACTGGTATTCATTTTCCAATTAGCAACAACTAGTGGTTTCATAGAATCCTCTCTTTAAAATTCAAAATTCCCCCACTTCGCTCAATAGAGCTTCGAGGGACAAGCAATTTTTAATTTTTAATCAATGTTCAAAACTAAAATCTTAAATCTAAAAGTTAAAATTATAGTATTGAGTTTTTAAATTTAAGTTGTGGCTTTAAGTTTTTCGTTTTTACTTTTAAGTTAATAACATTTGAATTTGATCCGCCTAGGCATCGCTTATGGCGAGACTGGTTAAAAATTACAAATTAAAAATTTGAATTTAAATTACTTCATTAAGTAATTAATTACATCCTTTATCTCCACCAACTTCCCTTTTTCTTGATCACGTTTTTTAATTTCCACTGAATTCTCTTGTAATGTCCTCTCACTTATAATTATTCGCGTTGGGCAACCAATCAAATCAGCATCAGCGAACTTTTCCCCAGCACTAACTTCCCGATCATCATATAAAACTTCAACCCCAGCATCATATAGCTGATTATATAATTTCTCTACCTTAGTTTTTGGTTTTGAGTTTTGCTTGTCCCGCGAAGCTTTAGCGGAGTGGGAAGTTTTTAATTCTATCAGATGTACCTGATATGGTGCTACCGATTCAGGCCAAACAATCCCTTTGTCATCATAATTACTCTCCACGATCGCACCCATATTTCTGCTAATACCAATCCCATAACAACCCATCAATACTGGCTGCCTTTGCCCTTTATCATCAATAAAATAATAATTAAATGATTTAGAAAATTTATCGTTGAGCTTAAATATGTTACCAACCTCAATGGTTCTATCAATTTTTCTGAGCTTTTTATTACCACACTGGGGACATACCCCCTTTTGTTTACCCTGACCTGCCCCGAGTATTCGCGAGGGGGCTGTGTCAAAGGGCTTCTCAGTAATCTCTTTATTAACTGCAATATTACATTTGTCACATACATGAATTTCATCTTCACCCGCCTCACATGGAACCTGAAATTCATGAGAATATTTACTAAAAGTTCCACCTGAGGCAAATGTTAAATAAACCTCTTTAAAACCTAACCTTTTAAAGATTTTAACGTAAGCTTTAGTCGCTTTTTCGTAATATTTATCAAGATCTTCACTATCTTTATGAAATGAATATAAATCCTTCATCAAAAATTCTCTACCGCGGAGTAAACCTGATTTTGCCCTCACCTCATTACGAAATTTGTTTTGAATTTGATACACATAACGCGGTAAATCTTTGTAGGAACTAGCAAATTGTTGAACAAGTGGGGTTATAACCTCTTCATGGCTTTGATTTAGCACAAATTCACTACCAGAATAAAGTTTTGTTTTAAAAAGTACATCAATATTCTCGCGACCAGTTGTCTTATATTTCTCAATTGATGTCAGAGTTGGCATTAATACCTCTACACCACCAATATTATTAATTTCTTCCCGAACGATGTTCTCTATCTTTCTAAGAACCTTTAAACCTAATGGCAAAAAGGTATAAACTCCAGCCATTTCTTTATCAATAAACCCACCTTTAATTAAAAGTTGGGCATTTAGTGATGTTTCCTCTTTTGGCACATTTTTTCGGGTTTTAGTAAAAAGCTGACTTAGTTTCATAATTTTGTGTTAATCTCCACCAATCATATCTCACTAATTTCACTAACAATATTTTTAGTGAAATTCGTGTAAAAATATTAGTGGAGTTTAAATCATTATCATTCTATTCTGATTATATCAAACTACCTATTCATTATCCACTTTATAATATCCTGATAGGTTACCAGAGCCATTAAAATTAATAAAAAGATAAAACCAAGCCAGTGTAAAAAATTTTCTACTTCCGACTTAACAACCTTTTTACCACCAATTCCTTCGAGAACCAAAAATACTAATCTTCCTCCGTCAAGCGCTGGCAATGGCAAAATATTAAAAAATCCAATAACAATCGAAAGTAAGGCAATAAATCTTAAGACATACAACCAACCAAAACCCACTACTTGGTAAAGTAAAGCAAATACTCCGATTGGCCCCGATACTGCCTCAGTAGGAGCCTTAACAGAAGTAAACACCGAACTAATCAATTTCCAAATAAATAATAAATTAAGCCAAATTACCGAACCAATTTCTTTGATTGCCTCTATTGGCGCCGTATACCATGGACCCTTGTTAATTTTGCCACCAGTTTCCGCCATGGAAATACCCAGTGGAGCTGTTGCATTATTACTTAGTGTAGCTTCTTTGACAATTTCCTTATTAAAACGCTTAATTTTAATTACTATTTTTTCGCCCGAATGCGCAATATTATATTTTGTTACATCTTCAGCACTAGAAAATACTTGATCATTAATATTGATGATAAAATCATTAGCTCTGATATCTACTAATTGCGCCGGATACCCTTTTTCTACTCCAGTTATTACAATTTGATTGGGTAATTCGCTAGGTAAAACCCAAAACCAAATAGTCATTAAAACCCAAGCTAGTACTAGATTTAAAATCACTCCAAAAGTAACAATTTTGATACGATTCCAAACACTTGCATTAGAAAATGACTTTGGATGATTAATATGCTCTTCTTCGCCAAGCATAGCGCAATACCCACCAATTGGTATAGCATTAATTGCATAAGTAGTTTCTTTAATCTTCTTTTTCCAAATAGTTGGCTTAAAACCAAAAGCAAATTCCTGAACCTCCACTCCAGCACGCTTAGCCATTATAAAATGACCAAACTCATGCACCATCACAAGTAAGCCGATAGTAAAAAGAAAGATTATTATAGTAAGAATTAACATGATAAATATTTGTTATTTATTGTGATTAATAGTTATACATGGTTATTCCTTGTAATTCATTAAATAACAATGAATAACGCAAAGCAAATAACTACAAATAACTCTTATTTTACACTTTCATCAACTCCGCGCTTTTTTTATCTGTTTCTTCTTCAATTTTACGATTAAAGTCATCAATAATTTTATTAAGCTCTTCTTCTGCTCGATAGCGATCATCTTCGGTTAATTTGCTATCTTTTTCTAAAGCTTTTATTTGATTCCATGAATCTTGTCTAACATTCCTAAGCATTACTCTGGCCTCCTCCGCAACTACCTTAATATGTTTAACTAATTCCTGGCGTCTTTCCTCGGTAAGTGGGGGTAAATTTATTACTACTGAGCTACCGTTGTTTACTGGGTTTAAACCTAATCCAGCATTTCTAACTGCTAACTCAATATCCCCTAAATTATTACGATCCCATGGTTGGATTGAGATAGTTTTCGCATCTGGGATAGATATGGTAGCCATTTGCCTAATAGGTGTTAATGTCCCATAGTATTCTACTTTGATATCATCTACTAACGAACTATTAGCTTTACCAATTCTTAAATTTTTGAATTCACCCAGCATTTTGTCAATTACTAACTGCATTTTTGGTTTAATACCACTAATGATAGATTGATACATAACAACCTCCAGTTGAACTAAAAACTTAAAACGTAAAACTCAAATGTTCATAAATTTTAATTTTTAAGTTGTAATTTTTTAGATTTTAGTTTTTACTTTTAAGTTTAATTTATGACTGTCCCTACATCTTCTCCCATTGCAGCTTTAACAATATTATCTCGCCCAAATATATTAAAAACCTTAATGGGTATGTGATTCTGTTGACAAATTTTAAATGCTTCTTGATCCATCACCTTTAAATTTTGGTCTATTGCCTCTTGATAAGATAGCCTATCATATTTCTTTGCATTTTTATTAATCATTGGATCAGCACTATAAACTCCATCGACTTTAGTACCCTTTAATATCATATCACAATTTAACTCATGTGCTAAATTTGCACTGATAGTGTCTGTAGAAAACCTGGGTTTCCCCATTGCTACAGAAATTATGATTTTATTATCTTTTAAATCTTTGTTCGTTTTATCTAAATCAAACTTTTCAATTATTTCTTGGTATGAATAAAATGAAACAATCTGTGATTTTTTATTAAATCGATTTTCTAACGCATATTTTAAAACTATTCCATTTAAAATAGTAGCATTCAGCCCTATCCAATCTGCTTCTTCTTGCTTTAAGAATGAAAGCTTATTTTCTCTGCCACGATAAATGTTTCCTCCACCAACTACTACAATAATTTCTATCCCTTTATTGCTTATTTGCGTAATTTCTTGTGCATAGTTTAAAATCTTCCTATCATCAAAAAATTCACTCTTATCACTTGAGGCAAACACCTCTCCTGAGAGTTTAAATAAAATTCTTTTTGATTTATCCATTAATTCTCCAGTAAAAATAAAATCTGCTAATTTAATGTTAGCAGATTTTATTTATTAGAACAAGATAATATTATTCTTTAATCAGATTTTTAGATTCTTCTAATACCTTTTCCCAATCACTCATTATTAATCCAAATCTTTCTTGTCCGAATTCTCTTATCTTGATATCTAATTCTCTAGATTTTTCTTCAAACCATTTTTTTTGAAAAAAACCCAAATTAAAATCATTAATTCCCTCTAATTCCCTAGCGAGAAATACAAGCTTTACATCATCTAAATCATTAGGATCTTTTAAATCATACCCTAATTCTTCGGCCACTTTCTGTTCCCTTGGAGTCATAGTGTTAATAAATAGTTGTTCTTCTGACAACTCGAGATTTGCAATTGATCCTTCGATACTTGGTTTATTCTCCATTTTTACCTCCCTATTTACTTAATTTGGTATCTAGCAAATTTTGCAACAACGATATTTTCACCAATTTTTTGGATCGCAGATTGAATCAATTCTTCTATAGTTTGATCTTGATCTTTAATATATGGTTGGTTTAACAAACAAACTTCTTCATAAAATTTAGCAAGCTTACCTTCAACAATTTTATCAACTATATTAGAGGGTTTTCCTTCAGCTGATGCTTGTTCTTTATATATCTCTTTTTCTTTATCAATAACTTCCTGAGATATATCTTTTGCTGATACATAAAGTGGAGCACTTGCTGCAATATGCAAACAAATGTCGTGTGCTAAGACTTGAAATTGCTCGTTTTTAGCTACAAAATCTGTTTCACAATTTAATTCTAAAAGCACGCCAACTTTACCGCCGGCATGAATATAACTTGTAATTATACCTTGATTGGCAGATCTATCAGCTTTTTTAGCTGCTTTAATCGCGCCTTGTTTGCGTAATAATTCTTCGGCTTTATTAATATCACCACCTGCTTCTTCAAGCGCTTTTTTGCAATCCATCATACCTACGCCAGTTTTTTCTCTTAGTTCTTGAATATCTTTAGTTGTGATAGACATATAACCTCCTTAAATTATCTAATTTCTAATTGACCTAATTGCACTAAATAAATTCCAAATCCCAAGCACCAAATTACAAATAATTTTTAAAATATCAATTATCAAATTCTTAATAAGAAAAAATATTTGTCCCAGTTTTAATCATTGTAATTTAAGTAATTATAATTTATTTGAGATCTGTTATTTGAAATTTAATATAATAGACTTGTTACGTAATAATTTTTGTAGCGAAAGCTAAGGATTTTGAGTGAAAATAATGAAGAGTGAGCAAGTTGTAACAGAGTTACACTGACGAACTATGAATTATTTTTTAACCAAAATTCTTAGTTTGCAGTAAAAATGTTATTTCGTAATAAGTCTAAGGTTATATTTATTCTTCAGATTTTTCTGTTTTAGTATCTTTTTTATCTTCAACTACTTTATCAGATTTTTTTTCTAAATCTTTTTTCGCTCCAACTATAGTTTCTGCGATTAAATTCATAACTATTTCTACTGAAGATTTAGCATCATCATTAGCTGGGATAAACCAATCAACTTTGTTTGGGTTGGCATCAGTATCACAAACTGCAACTATCGGAATATGTTTCTTTTTTGCTTCACTGACGGCATTATGCTCTTTAACAGGATCAATAATTAATAGATAATCAGGTAATTCCTTCATTTTTCTAATACCATCGTAAATCTCTTTTTGTTTATTAACTTCTTTATCGAGTAGTGTTCGTTCTTTTTTAGTTAAGTCAGAACTCTCATCAGCTATCTTTGCCTCTGAATCTTCTAAATATTTTATGCCCTTACGAATGGTTTCAAAATTGGTAAGAATTCCTCCTAACCATCTTTGAGCAATATATGGCATTTCACTCTTAACAGCTGCATCTTTTACAGATTGTTTAATTTGTTTTTTTGTCCCAACAAATAAAAATACTTTGCCTATTTTTACTTCTCTTACAATAAATTCTAAAACAAGCTTTAAGAATTCTTGAGTTTTAGTTAAATCAATTACATTAACACCATCACGTAATCCAAAAATATACTCTTTGGCCTTAGGATGTGAGTGCTCTTTTTTATGACCAAAATGCATACCTGCTAAAAACATTTCTTTAATTTCGGGGATTTTTACTGACATCTTATAATCCTTATTGTGTTAATCTTCACCAATCTTTTTGCACGAATTTCACGAAATATTAGTGATATTAGTGTAATGATATTAGTGGAGTTTATTACTTATTCAATACTTTTGCTTTTTCAAGTCTTGCCTTAAATTTATCAACTCTTCCAGCAGTGTCAATTAATTTTTGTGT
Organism: uncultured Candidatus Saccharibacteria bacterium; assembly: GCA_964638435.1. Taxonomy (GTDB): domain Bacteria; phylum Patescibacteriota; class UBA1384; order JAMDBS01; family CAZXAY01; genus CAZXAY01. The sequence goes on from CAZXAY010000003.1 coordinate 20,505, forward strand.
ACCTGTATAAAATGGGTGGCATGCCGAGCAGATTTCTACATAAATACTCTCTTGGGTTGATCCTAACTCAAAGTTATTGCCACAGCTACAAGTTATTTTTGATTTTGGATAATATTTTGGGTGAATATCTTTCTTCATAATAAATCTCCGATAAATCTAATTAATTTACAAATATACAAATTAAAAAATATTAGAATTTTCTCAATTCACAATTCTCGATTCACAATTCATAATTTAATATACACTAATTATTATATTCTTGCAAGTACCCGTCGTTTTTGATATAATATGCCTAAACTACCTACGAAATACGAAAGTAGCAAAATACTAAAATATATATTATTTCGTATTTAGTTTATTTAGTATTTAGTAGGAACTTTATGACTAAAGAAGAAATATTTACTCAGCTTAAAGAAACCAAAAATTTGCTTAAAACCACTACTGATCCTGATTTAATGCAAATGGCCCAAGAAGAGATCTCACGTCTCAAGATTTTATTGTTGCCAAAAGATACCAACGACAATCGTAATATTATTTTAGAAATCCGCGCTGGAGCAGGTGGAGACGAGGCAGAGCTTTTTGCGAGCCAGCTTTTTAGGATGTATCAAAAATATGCAGAGATTAAGGGTTGGAAAACAACACTACTCGACTCAAATATCTCGAGCCTAGGAGGAATAAAGTCATTAGTAGCAGAAATCTCTGGTGAAAATGTTTTTAAGTTTTTAAAATACGAATCTGGGGTCCATCGTGTTCAACGAGTCCCAGAAACCGAAAAATCTGGTAGGTTACACACTTCTACTGCCACTGTAGCAGTACTCCCTGTTGCCCAAGAAGTAGATCTTCAAATTAATCCCGGTGATTTAAGAATTGATACATTTTGTTCAGGCGGTCATGGTGGTCAATCTGTTAATACTACTTACTCAGCCGTTAGAATAACTCATATACCCACAAATACCGTAGTTCAATGTCAAGACGAGCGATCACAAATCAAAAATAAAGAAAAAGCTATGAGTGTGCTTCGATCAAGGTTATTGGAGAAAAAACAAGAAGATGAGCATAAATCTCGTGGCGACGCTAGACGTAATCAAATTGGTACCGGAGATCGGTCAGAAAAAATAAGAACTTATAACTTTCCACAAGATCGCATCACCGACCATCGCATTCAAAAATCTTGGGGTAATATCGAAGCTATTATAGATGGTAATATACAAAAAATCCCTTTGTCTCTTATTGAAGAAGACCAAAAACGTCAGCTAGAAGAAATAATGTCTAATTAAAATATCGCTAATTAATAGCTAATTATTAGTGTTGTTATTCCATCTCCGCCAATGTTAAATCAACTTTCATCTCTTTACCTTTTCTCAGCAAAGTTAACCCGACTTTATCACCTACATTATATTTTTGTAATATTTGCAGTAATGTTTGCTTCTCGGTTATATTATCACCATTAATAGCAGTAATTATGTCATTTTCTACAATCCCAGCTTTGTCAGCTGGACTACCAGGCACAACTGCCACATCACTTCTACTAGTCCCACGCAAGACCCATATACCATAATCAACCGAAAGTTGATTAGCTTTAGCAATTTCTTTAGTAATAGGCACGTAACGAACTCCCATCATTGGCCGACTAATTTTACCTGATTTTTTAATACTGTCAATTGCTTTTTTTGCAGAATTTATTGGAATAGCAAAGCCGATATTTTGGGCATTTCCTGCTACAGCAGTATTTATTCCGATTACTTGTCCCTTAATATTGATAAGTGGTCCACCAGAATTACCAGAATTAATAGCAGTATCAGTTTGCAGCAGTCCTGCCAAATTTTCTGTTAGACCACTGCCACCAGTAGCCGTAATCTGTCTTTCGGTTGCAGAAATTACTCCAACTGTTACAGTGTTAGAAAATTCACCCAACGCATTACCTATAGCCACAACCCATTGGCCGATTTCGATATTATCTGAATCGCCCAGTTCCACAGTTGGTAATCCGCTTGCCTCAATCTTAATAACTGCTAAATCATTAAAAGCGTCTTTAGCAATAATCTTTGCCAAGTAATCTTTGCCATCAGATGTAAATACAGTGTAGGTAGCACTATCACTTTCTACAACGTGTTTATTAGTAACAATCATACCATCATTTGTAATAATGAATCCTGTTCCACCACCTTTTTCCTCAATAGTTCGCCCAAAAAAATCAGTTACATTATCACTGGTTGAGATCGAAACTACGGCAGGAGATACTTTTTTAACGCTATCTATTATTGCGGATGATTCTTCTAATACTACCTTTTCAGTCTTGGTAGTATTAATGTTTAAATCTTTTAATCCAAGATTATCGCGAATACTCTCATTGGTAGTAAGAAGTATGGTTGAACCAACTCCACCTACTATACCCATTAAAAAGGCAAAAAACAAAAAGAAAACAATAAATAATGCACCTTTTTTACCACGTTTATGTTTTTTATCAAACTCTGGTATATCACCATTTTCGTCGGCATAAATAATTTTTGGTTCACTCATAAAATATCTCCTCCCAGTATATCAACTTTTAGTAATAATCTACTAATGTTTATAATTTGTTAAGCTATTTTATATGATTATATTGTTTAACTTTTTAACCGTTTGTATAACCTATTAGATTATTATAAACATTCTAAAAGTTGTATTACTTGGTCCTTAATTTATTTTAACTTATCAATAATTACTACAATTATAATAATTATTTTATTTCATCCTTAGGACCTTCTAGTTTTTTGGCAACTGAATTTATTTGCATAATAGCTAAAATTGCTATTACAGTTACTATAAATGCATAAATTAGTTGAGATTTTAGTCCATCTCCAGCACTAAAATAACGCTTAATAATACCTTGGATAGCCTCATTCCAGGCAAGACCAGCTACAAAAGTAAAAGCCCCAGCAATCAGTGTTGCAAAACGTTCAAAAAACTCTTTTCTTAATTCTTTAGGAATTTTTGCTGGCATATGACTCCTTAATAAATTTTTAACTTTTAATTTTAAACTTTTAACTTATTATTAAGTATCTCATTTACAACTTGTGGATTAGCTTGCCCCTTACTCTCCTTCATCACGCATCCAACTAAAAATCCTACAATTTGAGTTTGACCGCCTTTTATTTTAGCCACCACGTCAGGATTTTTACTAATAACTTTCTCCACAATTTTTTCTAACTCACCAATATCAGAAATTTGTTCTAAACCTCTTTCTTTAATAATCTCTGATGGTTTTTTACCTTTATACAACTCTGACAAAATTTCTTTAGCTACTGATTTAGAAATTTTTCCAACTTTAATAGTACAAATAAGTTCTACAAACCATGCTGGGTTAATAGAAAAATCTTTGATATCGTTAATTATCCAAACAGCTAATTCAACTTTTGAATCGTCTGATATTAAATTTGCACATTTATCAAATAATTTTGATCGCTCGCTATCAGATATAATCAAATTAGCATCAATTTTATTTAAACCAAATTTATTTTGATATCTATCTAAAACCTCTTCAACAGTCTCTGGTAATTGCTTAATAATCTCATTTATATTAATTATGTTTTTAGTTTTGAATTTTGGATTTTGGATTTGTTTAGAATTTAGAGTTTCGTGCTTAGAGTTTCCACCAATTACTACTGGTGGAAGATCTGGTTCCGGAAAATACCTATAATCAGCACTAGTTTCTTTAACTCGCATTATATAGGTTTTGTTTTTTACCTCATCCCAACCGCGGGTTTCTTGAACAATTTTACCACCATTTTCAATCTCATCAATTTGTCGCTCAAGCTCAAATTCAATCGCCTTTTCAACTGATTTAAATGAATTAAGATTCTTAACCTCAACTTTAGTCCCAAATTCCTTTTGCCCTATTGGTTTAACGGAAATATTCGCTTCGCAACGCATTTGTCCCTTTTCCATATCAGCGTCTGATACATCAAGCTTGCGAAGTCGCAATTGATAGCTCTGGCAAAACAATTTAGCAATTCTACCAGCCTCATCAATTGGCAAAGTTACAGCGTCCGTGACCAATTCCATTAGCGGTACGCCAGCCCTATTATAATCCATCAATGAGTAATCTACATCTGCCCTACCCTCCGGGTGTTTGCTTGTCCCAGTATCTTCTTCCAAATGAATTCTGGTTATTCCAAAAGTTATTAGTTTTTCGTTTTCAGTTTTTAGTTTGAGCAAACCGCCAGTAACAATTGGTAAATCATATTGAGATATCTGATATCCTTTTGGTAAGTCTGGATAAAAATAGTTTTTTCGATCCCATTTAGTAAAGGTAGCAATATTGTCGGCTTTTTTATTATTTAAATATAATCCAGTTTTTATGGTCATTTCAATCGCCTGTTTATTAAGTACAGGCAACATTCCAGGCATTCCCAAACACACCGGACAAATATTCATATTTTGTTCAGTTGGTTTAGATTCGCGTCTATTCGTGTTTTCATTCGGCATTATTCGTGTTGTGCTATTTGCACACGAGCAGAACATCTTTGACTGTGTTTTAAGCTCTGCATGAATCTCCAGCCCAATCACCGCTTCATATTTTTGATTGCTTTTTTTCATAATTCATAATTCCCTGCCCGCCATCGCAAGCTCAGGCGTTGCGGGCGTGGCTAATTCATAATTCTGAATTTATTTTAACTCCGCATGTATCTCTAATCCAATAACCGCCTCGTATTTTGGCATTTTATTCCTTCAATGTCTAAAAAACAAATCTATATTTGATAAATACTGTTAATATTAGTACCCGTTGTAATGGTAAAACTAAAATTGACTCTATGAGCGTCCTTTAAATATCTCTTTAAATAATTAGCAATTTTTTCGCGATTGCTTAAAGCATGATAACTACCTTCTTGACCGGTAATATAAACCCCTGCTAAATTATTATCTTGCTGAAACTTTTTGGCAATCTCTAGCACTGACTCACAAAAAGCACCGGCATCAATTTTATCTAACCAATCCACATTGGGATTAAATCCCCGCAATAGTAGCGCCTTTTGTCCATTGATTTTTACAATATAAGCCTGGATATTAGCTCGCACGGATTGTTCATTCTCCACAATATTAATATGCAAATGATCATTTCTGTTAAATAGATTAGCATCCGAAGCAGTGCAAACTCCCGCTGAGGCTTTGGCGAAAAATGAACCAATATTTTTAGAAAAATATGCTTTTAATCCGCTAGTGGTAGTAACTACTTTTTCGCCTATATCACTTTTTTCAAATTTATTAATTTCTTGGCTAATTTTTTCTCTATAAGATTTTAATACTTTTTCAAAAAGTACCTTGCCAAAAAGTTTGGCCATCCCCTCAATGGTATTTATTGACTGCCAGTCGATTTTCTCTTTTTCACTGCCAAATAATTTTTTTATTGCTTGCTGTCTCTTCGGAGTATTTAACAGTTCCTGTATTTCTTTTGTTAAAATATCATTTCCTAGCAAATAATTTTTTAAAGCTGTTTGATAATTATCTTTAAAATATACTCCTAATATTTCTTTTAATTCCATAAGATAGTTGTAGCTGTTTTGATTATCTAATTTGGAGTATCTTAAAATAAAATTTGTTACTAAATCATCTTGACTAATTAAACTAAGCAATTCTCCTAGTTCTGTTAGATTAAAATCCGTTTTGGACTTGGCTAAACCTAATAATAATTTATCCCATTCGATTTTAGGATTAGATTCTTGCGAATTTTCCCGCAAAAATAATTGTTTAAAGGAATTAAGAACATTAAAATCTGTTGTTTTATTTTCTTTTAATCTAAGTGATTTGTGGCTAGTTATTGTTAAAGGGTAACCTTCTTTGGGAAAAATGTAATTTTTTATATCTCCAGTTTTATCCTCGAGTTGATCAATCATTTTTTTTACTTGCTCAAAACTCATCCCTATTGGTTTGTATGCTGAATAAACCATTTCAACTAGAATATCCTCGTCCTTGGCAGGTAGTATATTTTTTATAGGTTCATTCTGAAAGAATTTGGGTTTTAATTGCCTAATTTGAGCGGATAATTCACTTTTACCAGCATGGTCGGCATGACGATAACGATCAAAGATTATTGGCGTTAATGAATCTAAGTCAGTAAGGGCTTGAAAAATTTCTTGTTGATTACCCAGTACTGAGTAATCCGTCAATCTTGTATCGCACAAAGTATCAATAACAGTATTAAACTGATTAGGATATTCGGCAATTAATTTTCTTAAAAAGGGCAAATGATTATCATCGCCAAGGAATTTTTGTAAATTGCTTGTCAAAAAATTCTTGTTGATTAAATTTAAACAAAAATATCTAAAAAATCGAGCGGGTATCTCTTTTTTACCCAAAAATTTCATAACCAAGCTACTACCTTTAGCGCTATCAATTTCTGCCAATTCTTTGATTATACGCGCCTCAAAAGAAATCTTTTTGAGATGTTTTTCTAAATCTTTTTCACTTGCTAGACCTTGAAAACCTAATTTCTGCAATAATTTAATGCTGTCATCTGATTCGATATGCTTTAAAGTTTCACATAATAATTTAACAGTGGGTTTATCAACAGCAAATTGTAAATTAACAGCTTTTCCCAAATCTCTTGACGCTCTATCTTGCACTAATAGTTGTTGCCATTTATCTTTTTCATTAATGTATTTTTCTTTTAAAAACGGTGCTAATTCATGATCCATAATTATTGAGGCCATCTGTCTCTGATTTTCAGGCATTAAGTTGATAAAATCCTCTCTCTTATTTTCGTCTAAAACTAAAGCGTAGTTTTTTAATAAATCTGGATCACTTGCAACCGAGCTGGCAATTTTTTCCATTGCTGGCATTGGCATTTTTTCAGTTTCCCTTTTTTGGATTCCTAAAATCATTGCCTCCGCAAGCATACTTGAGGGATTAAATTTAGGTATCCCAGATGCCTGGTCAAGCATTTTTTTAGCGTAATTTATCGTTTCGCCGAAATTTAACTCCGCCAATTGCTCATGCTTAGCAACATCCGCCAATAAATAGGCGCTTAAATTTGGTGCCACATCTGCCATTAACATTGCCTTTTGGCGATTTTTTTCACCCTTTTCATTCAAATAATTTTGTGCCTCTTCTTTGGTGACAACTACATTCCCATCGACCTCATTTTTAACTAACGCCAAAGTTTCGTGATATTTATTTTTTAAACTTTCTAATTCAGGTGGTGGCAAGTTTAAAACTAATATTTTTAGTTCCTGTGATTTTTTTCTTAAATCAGCCATCATAAAAATCATTGATTTTTCATCACTAGATAAAAATTGCGCTTGTTGATTTTCTATATTTTGATTATTGTTAATAAATTCATTCATCATCTAATACCTCCATTATTTCCCAGCTAAATTCATTTAATTTATGCTTGGAATGTTGTTTTATTAAACCATAATAACTTGACGCATTATTTATGTTTAGCCTGCTCTTAATCCTTTTTAAATTTCGTTTGTTCAAACTCCTTTTATCTGGGTATATTACAACTCCTAAAAATTTTATTCCGCGCCTAGCTTTAACTATAATGTCATTTTTTAAATTAATCTTTAAAAGTAAACTATTTTCTATAAACCTAATTGTATTTTCTCGTATTTCTTCTAATTTAGCAAGATCCTTATCTAAAATTATAAAATCATCTCCATAGCGCAAATATTAGACTTGTTACGTAATAATTTTTGTAGCGAAAGCTAAGAATTTTGAGCCCGCCTTGACTCGGATCAGGCGAGGCAGGTGAAAATAATGAAGAGCGAGGAAGTTGTAACAGAGTTACGCTGACGAACTATGAATTATTTTTTAACCAAAATTATTAGTTTGTAGTAAAAATGTTATTTCGTAATAAGTCTATTGTTTTATTTTTAATTTATGTTTAATAAACCTGTCTAACTCGTTCAAATAAATATTGGCAAAAATCTAACTAGTTAGGTTGCCAATTGGCAAGCCCTTTCTATTAAGACCCCCCCCCAATGTCTGTTGAATTGTCATTCTGAGCTTGCGAAGAATCTCTATTATAACCATCAATAACAAAATTGATTATCTTTTTAACATTTGGACAATCAACTCGTCTAAAAATAAAATAATAAAATTAAAGATTAAAGTCCAATGGTTTGTGGTAACATTACCGAGGAGCGAACGCCGGAGCCGGAAACGCCGAGATTGTCCCCGCTCAAATCAGCCTGACAGCCGTAGCGATCCCAACGGCAGACCGGCGCCCCACCGGAAACCAAAGAAGCTATTAAATAACAAGCTCTTGCTTGATCATCTATTTGCTGGTTAGTTTGTTGTAAATGAATAATTGCATAAATTAACCAATCTTGGATAACTAAACCCATTTCATTAGCATATTGGGGATCTTCTTGAAGTTTTTTCAGATAATCTATTGGTGATTGGTTGGCTTCCAATTGTTTCCTTGCCTGACCTGAGCTATGTCGAAGGGTTTTACCCTGACCCTTTGCTGGTAAGTCTGGCAAATTTTCTATCAGTTTAATAGACCAGCCATTAGTGGGCTTAACTTTGTTAAGATACGCTTGATATTGTTTATTCTTTTCTTTAGTAATTCCAGTAAGAAGCTCATTAAGGGTAAAACCTTTAAAGCTTGGATCAGTAAAGTCTTTGGGGTAATAGGTCATTTTAGTATTGCCATCTTGGTCTTCTTGATCACAATTAAGGTATCCATCCCAAATAAAGATTGGATCAAATTTAGTAGAATCATTATCATCTTCTTTGAGTTCTAAGGACGAGCCATCTGTAGATAGGAGTTTACCTTCTTTATGTTTTTTAATGATTAACTGTTTGTATCTTGATATTAGTATTTCCAGTGGTAGAACCATAGGAGTAAGAAGCAATTTAGTAAATCCTTGAGATTCTTTAAGTTCAAGTATTTGCAGTTGTTCGGGGGTGATTTGGGAAAGGATTTCTTCATAGGTGGGAATAGGATATTCTTTGATTTTAGTACTGTCATGGGGGTCAACTCCAAGAACACCAATATCTTGGCAGTCTAGGAGTATGTCAATAACTCCTGTTTCATTAAGAGTTTTAACTTGGGACTCCCATTGAACTTTAAGCTGGAGCTTTTCTGAAAGAGCTTCTAGTTTAACTTGATGCTCAGTTTTTTCTGGAGTATCAGTAAGGCTGAGATCCTTCGCTCCACTAAGACTAACATCGGGTTGAGTTTCTTGAGCTTGATTAAATTGTTGGGGTAATTGTTCGGACATAATATTATTTTGAATTTAATTTTAATAAAAATAACAGTTCTGGAATTAGTTGATCTTTTATCCAAATTTTTTGTTTACTATCAACAACCTCACCCAAACTATGTAAAATGTTGATATTTGATTTTTTTTCTAACAACTTTATGATTTCTTTTAAATACTCTTTAGTATTTTTACCTGTTCTCAATTTTATAATATTTTCATTAATAGGCCAATTATTTTTTAAGAAAAAATATACATCAAACAAATCTCGGTTAGCGAGTTTTTTCCTATCCAATACGGCTACCAATTTATTAGCAAAAATACAATCTTTTGTCATAGTTAAAATTGGCAATCCTAAATAATTTTTTATCTCAAAAGTATTTTCATTAATCAATCTTGTAGAAATTTCTATCTTAATATTATGGGCCTCATTTTTGTATGACAATAAAAAGTAAATCGTATTAGCTTTTATTTTTTTGTCCTTTATTTCTCCAATGTCTACTAAAATTCCTAATAACTTTTTGAATACAAAATCGACTCTGTCTAACTGCGACAAATTAAAATCTAAGTCGGTAGAAAACCTAGGTAAGTTATAAAAAAGATAACAAGCCGTCCCGCCTTTAAAACCTAAAATTGGCGCTAGATCTCTATCAGAATAAATAGCATATAATATTTTGCTTAACACTACTTCATGTTCCTTTTTATCAAGCATATAATTTCCTTAATTTAGCTAATTTTTTTTCTAAACTCTTATTATCATAAATTTTAACTATTTCACTGCAAATCTGCCAATCAATTTTTGCCAAATTGTCAAAATAAAAATCACCATATAGGTATAGGGTGTCGAGCAAGGCTCTCTCACAAGACGCAACATCATAATTCTCCTTTCTTACAATTCCACTTGAATTTAATAATACTGAATCTTTGATTTTTTTATAAACATATTTTTGTTTATCAATTATAATTTCTTTTGATAATTTAGAAATAGAATAAATTGCGCTATCATATTGGAATATTATTCCCGCCCTTAATAAAACAGTTTGTAAACTAATATATGATGGAATAATTATTTTATTTGCAAGTTCATCTTTTAAATAATTACTATCAATTGCATACAATCCATTTCTTACTCTATTTAGTTGGCCATTTTTGACTAACCGATATATTTTAGTTTTTAAATAATTTGGCTCAGGTATTTGCCAAATTAAAATTAGGTCTTTAGTACTAAAAACCGTTTTTTTACTTTTTAACAGTAGTGTTATAGAATTATCTATCATATGTTTGTATCTCATAAGTAATCATATTTGATTACATTTATATTATACATCCTAATAAATATACTTGCAACTTTTGGCACCTCGCCCCACTTGTCCCGCGTAGCTTTATGCGAAGTGGGAAGACGGGTTTATTTACCAAATTATTCAATTGAAAAAAAATCTTTTTTAAAGTTCAAAATTAAAGGTTAAATATTAAAATCAAAATTCAAAGTTCAATTGGTTTGTGGTAACATTACCACGGGACGGGAACCGCAGTCCCCGTACGAGAAGTCAGGGAAGTCTCCGTACAAGTCCGCCCGACGGTTGTCGCGACTCCAATAGTAGCGCAGCACTTTGCCAGCTAGGTATGATCCAGTTAACCAACAAGCTTTCCCTTTGCTTCGCCAGTCATCTATTTGCTGATTGGTTTCTTGTAATTGGGTAATAGCGTAAATGAGCCAACTTTCTAAGGTTAAACCTTGTTCGTGGGTATATTGTGGGTCTGTTTGGAGTTGGTTTAGATAATCTATTGGGGTTTGGTTGGCTTCTAATTGTTTTCTTTCATTAAGGGTTTTGCCTTGGTTTTGGGCAGGTAAATCAGGGTTGTCTTCGATAAATAGTATTTGCCAACCATTAGTGGATTTAAGCTTATCAAGTCTTAGTTGATGTTGGTGATTATTAGCTTTTCCTGATATTAATTCTGATTTAACAAAGCCTTGGTGATTATCTTTATCAAATTGCTCTGGATAGTAAATTAGTCTGCCATCAGTGTCAGCATTCTTAATATCATCCCAAACATAGACTGGGTCAAATTTAGTAGAATCATTATCATCTTTTTTGAGTTCTAAAGACGAGCCATCAGTAGCTAAGAGTTTACCTTCTTGATGTTTTTTAATGAGTAATTGCTTGTATCTATCGATTAAGGTTTCAAGGTGCGCGCCAATTGGAACTAGTAGCATTTTAGTAAAGCCTTGTTCTTGTTTAGTTTCTAATACTTTAAGTTGTTCTGGGGTAATTTTAGATAAGATTTCTTCATAGGTGGAAATAGGATATTCTTTGATTTTAGTACTGTCATGGGGGTCAACTCCAATAACACCAATATCTTGGCAGTCTAGGAGTATGTCAATAACTCCTGTTTCATTAAGAGTTTTAACTTGGGACTCCCATTGAACTTTAAGCTGGAGCTTTTCTGAAAGAGCTTCAAGACGTAGGAGGTGTTCAGATTCTCTTGTTTCGGTGTTAGTCTGAGATAAGTCTGGGTCAGTCGGTATTAAGTTGTAAGGCAATTGTTCTGGCATAATATTATTTTAGATTTAATAACCACTTATAAGTTGGCAAAACTTTTATTGTTTTATTGTTAATATTAATTATTTTTTCTTTATCAGTTGTTAATATTATACTACTTTTAAGATCTAGCTCATCCATTGCTTGAATTAATGCCTTTATTTCTCTTTCTCTCGTATCGGTTTTTTCGATACTTTCACAAACCTGAATTAATTCTATTATATCCCTTCCTTTTCTAATAACAAAATCAACTTCTAAATTATTTTTTGTTTTATAGTAATAAATTGAGTCGCCTCGCCGCTTAAGCTCAATAAAAACCATATTTTCCAAAAATTTTCCACTATTTTTAGAAAAACTAAATGAAATGGCGTCAGCAAGCCCGTTATCAATTGAATATATCTTTTTAGGCGCAATAAATTGTTGTGAAACTTTATAAGAAAAAATATTCACTGTAAAAAATAAGTAACTATTTTCAAAATAATCTGTATAGCTTTTTACCGTATTAACACTACCCAATTTTAAAATTTCTTTTAATTTATTAAAGGAAGTTAAGTTTCCCAGGTTACTAAAATAATATAACGCTAATTCGCGAAGTGATTTTACTTCCTGAACATCATAACGAGTTACAATGTCACGATACAAAATATCTTCGTAAATTCTTTTTAAAATATCTTTATTTTCAAACTTTAAATATTCTGGTAATCCACCAGATTTTAAATATTGGTTGAAATATGATTTTAATTTTGCTCTTTCTTTAGTATAAGATGTGGCATTACTTGGTACTATATATCCCTTAAAATCAAGATATTCTCTAAAAGAAAACGGATATAGTTCATAAGGAATATATCGACCCGTTAATTTTGTGCCCAACTCACGACTCAACATTGAGGCATTGGAGCCTGTTAAGTAAAATTTGAAACCTTTATCCTGCATTCTTCTAACAAAATTTTCCCAACCAATAATATTTTGAATTTCATCAAAAAAGAAAACTGTTTTTTCTCCAAACAATTCTAACAATATTTCATATAACTTATTAAAATCTTCTTTTTGAAAATTAATTAATCGTTCATCCTCAAAATTAAAATAATAACACTTGTTCTTATAAAATTTATTCATTATCTGCATTAATAATGTTGATTTACCCACTCTTCTTAAGCCAGAAATAACGATACTATGTGGAATTTTCAATGATTCCTCTAATTTAAGCATTGTATCTCTTTCAATCCCCACATCTTTTTTTTCTAAATCTTTGGCTTGCTCCATGATTATTTCTTTAAGTAAATTTAAATCCATATATTCCTCAATGTTTTCGCTACTAATGCAATTATATCATTAATTGTTTTCATTGTCAATGAAAACATTCATAATGTTAATTTATGATTGTTCAAACATAATAATCATTATTTAATAACTGATTGATAATTTTTAAGCATAAAAACTGTTTCTAATTTTAATTTATTTTTAACCCAAATTTTTTCTTTTTCACCTAATAGCTCTCCAAGTCCTTGTAAAATTTGATTATTTTCTATCTTTTCTATCTCAACAATACAATCAGATAAATAGTTTTTAATGTTTTTCCCTGTTCTATTCTTGATTATTTCAAGGTCGATATCCCAACTATTTTTGCTAAAATAATAGATATCATAAACATCACGCGTAACCACTCTACTTCGTTGAGTTAATGCCACTAGTTTACTAGCAAAAAGATAGTTTTTTTTAGCAATTAACATTGAAATACCAAGATATTCTTTTAATTCATAATGATCTCTAATATTTTTGATAAGTTTTCTAATATTAATTTCAATCTTAATATTGTGATCACCATCACCATAGGAAAGAAGAAAAAAAATAGTATATCTTTCTATTCGCTGGTCTTTTACTTCGCCATATTTTTTTAAAATAGCTAATATCTTTTTAAATAATATCTCGACAATTAATTTATCAGCAGTTAGTAAATCAAAATCTAAATCCACTGAAAATCGTGGTAAATTATAGAAAAAATAGGCGCAGGTACCGCCCTTAAACCCTAAATACGATGAAATAGACATATCACTATAAATGTCCTTTAATATTTGACCCATAATTAATTGGTGATTTTCTTTATTTAACATAGTTTTGATGATATTTATTTAAACGTTTAATTAATTGTTGATTATCATAAATCTTAACTAATTCAAAACATTTTTGCCAATCAAGTGGTTGGAGATTGTCAAAATAGTATTCATCAAAAAGGTAAAGCGTATCCAAAAAAGCTCTTTCTGGTGATGCGATGCTATAGTTACCTTGATTAATTATTCCATTTGAATTATATAATAAGTTATTTTTTAGTTTTCTAAAATTAATAGAATGCTTATCAACAATTATCGTTTTTGACCAAGGACCGACAACAAAAATTGTATCATAATGTTGAAAGATAATGCCAGCCCCTCGCAAAACAGTTTCGAAACTAATATATGATGGGATATAAATACTTGTGGCTAATTCTTTGGAATCATAATTTCTGTCTTTAGCAAATATGCCTCTAGTAAGTCTGATTAACAAACCTTTTTTTATGTAATAGTAAATTTTAGCTTTCAAATTTTTCGAATTAGTTTCTTGCCAAATTAAAGCTAGATCTTTATTAGTCAAGATTGTTTTGGGATTCTGATAGAGTTTAGCAATTAGATTATCCATAGTAACTTTGTTGGATGGAAGTAATAATATTTGTTACTTCCATTATATAAAATATCTTATTGATTGTCAAATTCACTTTAAAAAGATGATAACTCATAATTATTCAATTAGCATTTGTATACTCCAACATCGTATAATTTGCCAATATATTATACGATTACAACATATATCCAGTATACAATTTATCCTAGAAATGATCATTTTTGATTACTTTTAGATCATATCTATTGTAATAAACTTATTATTATTTTTATCATTACATCTTTTTCTTTTGGATCACTAGTAGCAACCAAAAGTGCCAAAGAAACAAGTGTATTGTTATTTATTTTCCTTTGTAAATCTAGGGTATATAAATAATTATTTTCTTTTAAAAAATAAACAAATAGTATAGAGGCGATTCGTTTATTGCCATCTGCAAAGGGGTGATCTTTAATGGTTAAATACAACAAATTTGCTGCTTTTTCTTCTATATTATTATATAACTCTTTACTATCAAAAGTTTGATAAATAGAGCTAATTATCGCCTCGAATTTATGATCATATTCTTGACCAAATAAATCACCTGCTTGACCATCACTTTTTAACTCAGCTTTAATAGCAATAATGGTATTTTTACATTTTTCATAGTCTAGCGCAAATTTTGCTTTTGTAGTTTTAGCAATTTTAATTTTACCCTGATCATATTCATCAAGTAATTTTAAAGATTTAGCAAATTCACCTAGTAATGATAACAATTCTCGTGATTTATCTTGCAAAACATAGTTATCTGCCTTTTTTTCGATAAAAGTAATCGTTTCTTTGAGTAAAACTAATTTATCTTTATACTCTAACATTTTTTTGTCATTAACAGCATAACCACTTAATAAATAATTTTTTAGAGTATTGGTTGCCCAAATTCTAAACTGGGTTGCTCTTTTTGAGTTAACGCGATAACCAACAGATATAATAGCATCTAGATTATATAATCTAGTTTTATATTTTTGTCCAGTAACACCCACATGTTCCAAAATGGAACATGTGCTTTGCTCAGAAAGTTCATTCGACTTATAAACATTAGCTAAATGTTTAGTAATAGCAGGTCTCTGAATATCGAATAATTGAGCAATTTGATCTTGACCTAACCAAACCGTTTCCTTATCAACTTTAACATCAATCTGTGCATTCCCAGATTCATCTTTATATATTATTATTTTGTTTGTTTCTTCTTTTTTCATATTTGTTCTTTTTGAGTTATCCGGAAATTCCTGATAATTGAACTGTTTACCAAGCTTTCAGTATATTCCATTTTGGAAACAACTGACTATTTAATCCACATTGTGCATTTTTTGCACATACTGAAATTTTATTATACTTAATACTTACTACATAATACTAAATACTTATTATATCGCTCCCAAATTATGTAATCCTAACTTAAAATTATTTAAAGTTTTCCCTGCTTCGATACTAGTTAATTTATAACCCATTTCATGCGATATTTGATTACGAACTTTATGAGAATTCCAAACTTGCTGATATTTATTGTAGTCCATTTTCGATTCCAAACTTCTTAACCGATCAGCAAAGCTATCACCCTTTGCCCCAACCTGTTTCATCATACTATCAAAAAATTTATCAGCCTCGATTATAGCTTGTTTGGCATGAATTTCGTCTCCACTTTCTAACATTTTTTCGATAATAAGCCAATTAGCTAAATTTTGAACTTTATTTATATTTTCGTTTTTAGTTTTTAGTTTTAAGATTTTCTTAATCGGCCAACATAATAAAAACCATAAACCTCTCAAGAGACTAAGTACTAATGTTTCTATTAAACTAGTTTGTTTTTTTCTCTTCATATTTTTGTTCTTGTGTTACATGTTATATGTTACATGATTTCATATGCCAATCTGTTTCTTGTTGATATTGATGCGCAATAGAAAGAATAATTTCTTCCCCAAATTGTGGCCCTAAAATTTGCATCCCAATTGGAAGATATGTGATTTGTGATTTGTGACCTGCCTCGCCGACGGACGGGTTTGTGATTTTTTTAGAATTTAGAACTTCGGATTTTGGATTTTCCACGTATCCACAAGGAATTGAAACTCCCGGGATTCCTGCGATATTGGCTGTAACAGTGTAAATATCCTCCAAATACATTTGCACTGGGTCTTTAACTTTATCTCCAAATTTAAATGGCATTGTTGGTGTTGTTGGAGTTAAAATCGCATCAACTTTTTCATATGCTTTTTTAAAATCTTCTATTACCAAAGTTCTAACTTTCATCGCTTTTTTGTAATATTTATCGTAATATCCCGCAGACAAAACATATGTTCCCATCATAATTCGTCGCTTAGCTTCAGCACCGAAACCCTGAGCTCGATTAAAATTATAATAATCAACCAAAGTTTTTAGTTTTTCATTTCCTGCCTCGAGCGTAGTCGAGAAGCTAGTTTTTAGTTTGTCTGCCGAAAACCCATATTTAATTCCGTCGTATCGAGCTAAGTTTGACGATACTTCAGCAGGTTGAATAATATAATAACATGCTAAACCATAATCCGTCATTGGTAAACTAATTTCTACAAATTTTGCTCCTAGTTTTTCTAATACTTTCTTTGCCTCATCAATTTTTCCAGCAATTCTTGAATCTAATCCTTTAGCAAAATATTCTTTTGGTAATCCAATCTTAAAAGTTTTTAAATTTAAACTGTGGTTTTTAGTTTTAAGCTTTAAATTTTTAGTTATATTTTCAGCTGAAAATATTTTATTCGGCACCGTTGTCGAATCCAGTGGATCATGTCCTCCAATAATTTCTTGTATTATTGCCACATCTTCAGCACTCCTTGCAAATGGCCCAGGACAATCTAGACTAGAAGCCATAGCAATAATCCCAAATCTAGAATTTCGGCCATAAGTTGGTTTTAAACCAGTTATTCCGCAATATGCAGCTGGCTGACGGATTGAGCCACCAGTGTCCGTTCCAATAGAAGCAAAACCCATATTTACGGCGACGGCAACAGCCGATCCACCAGAAGAACCACCAGGCACCCTTTCTAAATCCCATGGATTTTTTGTTGGTCCAAAATCAGAATTCTCGGTTGATGATCCATGTGCCCAAGCATCTAAATTATTTTTGCCAATTATTACAGCGCCAGCATCTTTAAGTCTTTTAACTACAGTTGCATCATATGGCGGTATAAAATCTTCAAGCATTTTACTAGCTGCTGTAGTTTTTATACCATTTGTACAAAATAAATCTTTAATTGATATCGGCACACCATCTATTTGGCTTCTCTGCTCACCGCTCACCCTTCTCAAATCAGACTTCTGAGCCTGTTCAAGCGCCTCTTTTTCAGTCAAAGTTATAAATGCATGAACTTTTGGTTCAACTTCTTTAACACGCTCAAAAACCATCTTCGTTAATTCTACCGAAGAAATCTTTTTTTCATCTAACATTTGGGAAATTTTTTTAATTGTTTTGTTTAAAATTACATTCATATTATTTAAAAATTATTTATCCCACGAAACTTTCTTGACCAGCGTAGCATTAGCGAAAGTAGTGAAGTGGGAAAAAATTGAATTTTGAATTTGTTTTGTACCTAAAATACAAAAAAAATATATTATACCTCGCTAATAATATCGAAACCTCTAAAACTACCTGTTATTGATAACCCAACTACTTTCCCTTTACAAATATTTTTATCCTTAATCTGTTTGGCGGTTTCATTAAGAGTTGCTCCAGATCCTACTGCATCATCAATTAGTAATATATTTTTGCATGATGCTATTTTTTCAACAATTATAGTTTTTTGCGCGTTTTCAACCCTATCATTTAACTTTGATAATGTTTTTTGAGGAACTATTACAGGGGTTTTTAATTTAATTAAAGAAATTGTTTTAGATTTTAGTGCAAGATTTTTTTCTAATTCGCGCATAAATTGAATCTCTCTTTTAACAGTTGGTGGAATAAACCCAACAGAATCAATTTTGTTTTTTTTGATAATATCATCAATTTTTGGTTTTATACCATGTGATAATTCTCTGATTAATTTAATATTCTGACTTTGTTTAGCATACAACAATTGTTGTCCTAATTTTGTTTTCCCAAATCTCTCAATAGAATAAAAATCTAGATAATATAATTGATCTAGATATACATCTTTAAAAGTATTTTGAATTTTTTTCAAACCATTAATTAAACCATTTTTTTTAAATTGACCATACTTTTTAATAATTTTAATATAATCATCAGCCGTCTTATCGACTTTTTGATTATTCTTATTACACCAATAAGCAAACCCATCCCAACCCTGTTTTATTTCGCCTGCAGAAGAAATTAAATAATAATTATCATCAATAACTCTTTTAATTTTCATCGAAATCTTGATTTCTAATCCAATTTGTTGTTCATCTGTTAAATAATAATATACTATTGGTGGTAACCCGGATTTATAAATAACTTTTTTATTAATGAGGTTTTTAAGCTGCTTAAAGACTGCTCTTTGAGAAATACTAAGATATTCAACCAATTGGTGAGCAGTTGCGTGTTTATTTTTCTTAATAAATTTTATAATTTTTTTTGATGTGTCGGTTTTCATATATTTATAATATCACAGTTTGTTGATAGTTCATAGTTCACAGTAAACTATGAACTATGATAATCATTTTTTCTTTCAAAACTATAAAAATATGCACTTTTGCTCGAACCTCATTAACACATTAGACTTGTTAAACCAAACCTTTCATCACAAGGAAAATCTTTACAAATTTTATAAATTAATAAAACTAACTTATGTGCTTCCTGCCAAGTAATCAAATCTGTAAACGATTTTATTCTCTTTTTATTGTTATCCATACTAAATACTAACTTCTAAATACTTGATACTATTCTAATATCTGTTTAACCTTAATGTATCCATCTTTTTGAGCCGGGGCGTTGGATAAAAGTCCCTCACGATTAACTTTTTTATCTGCATTAATCTGTGTCTGTCCATCAGCGATATCCTCCCTAAACACATTTTCTAACCCTGTAACTTGTGATGTTTCCTCAATCCCATCTGTTTTGACTTCTTCTAATTTTTCCACAAACTTCAAAATTCCCGAAAGCTGTTCGGAGTATAATTGTTTTTCTTCATCTGATAATTCAATCCGAGCAAGTCGTGCAATACTGTCAACTTGATCTTTGGATAATTTACTCATTATTTTCTCCAAAAGCAATACGTGCCCCGTATACGACACTTCTGTTATAACAGGACGTAGTCAGTTTAACAGAAAGGAATTATACTGGGGTCCTCAACTTGCTCTTTAGTTAGCTTATTCATGATATTTTTAGTATATCAATTCTATCTTTAAAATCAAATAGATAAAAAATCATTATAAATAGGACTTACGCCTTTGATTATTGTTCGAGGTAATCAGTTTATCTCGAGTATCTTTGAGAGAAGAACTACAGCTGTTGTAAATTTATTTCGATTATTACCGAGAGACTTCTCATTCGATTACTCGTTCGAAGAATAAAAGAGTTTTTTAACGTTTAATCGCGTAAGTCG
>CAZXAY010000004.1:0-37346 GCA_964638435.1 uncultured Candidatus Saccharibacteria bacterium
GAGTAGCTTGCTTCGAACACCCCAAGAAAAAGTATTTCGACGCGGGGTGGAGTAGTGGCAACTCGACGGTCTCATAAGCCGTAGGTCGGCGGTTCGAATCCGCCCCCCGCTACCAATTCCAAAATTTTTCGATTTTCAATCTCAAATTTTGTTCATGGCTAGCCAATATAATAGAAAAATTTTGGAATTGTCCTAAAATAAAATTGAGAATGCAATTCGAAAATTTTATGAAGGGCAAAATCCCATCTATGTTTTATAGTTATATTTTAAAATGCTTTGATAGTTCTTACTATCTTGGCTCAACTAATAATTTAAGTAAAAAGAATTAAAGAACACAACTCGGGTAAAGCAGCCAATTATACTGCAAAAAGAAGGCCTTGCTTTATAGTATGGTATAATAATTTTCCAACCAGGCAACAAGCTATAAATGAGGAAATGAGATTAAAAAAAACTAAGTAGGATAAAAAAAGAAAACCTAATTTTGTCTAAAAACACAGTTTGGTTACATTACAAAGGAAATAAATATATAATTTTAAATATATTTGATAACCTAGTTTGTTACGCCGATTTGCAAGAATGGAAAGGATTTTCTAAAGATAAAAAAGCTGTCGGAAATCAATTACAAGTTTGGCTACGCAATAAAAATCAATGGCTTGATATAATTGATAATAATAAATTAAGATTTAATCTAATAGAGGCTCTGTAGCTCAGCGGTAGAGCGACGGAATCATAATCCGCAGGTCGGTGGTTCGATCCCACCCGGAGCCACCACTTAACAAAATAACAAATCTCAAAAATCAAATAACAAACAAAGTTCTAATTCTCGAAATATATAATTCAAAACTGTTTGAAATTTAGAATATTTGAATTTGATATTTATTTGCCCTACAGGGGTCTCGAGCCTGTCGAGAGATGATTTGTAACTTGTCATTTGGAATTTATTTATATATGCCAAATAACGAAACTCCCAAACAAAATGTTACTAAAAATATTGTTTACATCATAATATTAATTATGATTGGTTTGAGTATGTACACAATATTAAACCCTGCTAAAAGCCAAACCAAAGTAACTAATATTTCTGACATTGCAAAAGAGGTCAATCAGGGTCAAATAGATAAAATTGAGATTAAGGATAACGAGATTACTGCCTTTTTTAAAGATGGTAAAAAAACTAAAGCCTATAAAGAATCAGGGGTTGGTTTAAATGAATATGGTATAACTCCAGATAAGGTAACTATTGATGTCAAAGATACCGGAAAAAATGCTGGCTGGGTAAGTTTACTAAGTATTTTATTACCATTTCTTTTAATCGCAGGTTTTTTGTGGCTTTTGCTTCGTCAAGCTCAAGGTGGCAATATGAAAGCCATGAGTTTTGGTAAAACCTCTGCTCGCCTCTTTGGCCCCGGAGCTAAGAAAAAGATCATGTTTAAAGATGTCGCTGGGTTAAAAGAATCCAAACAAGAATTATCAGAGATTGTTGAATTTTTAAAAAGTCCTAAAAAGTTTAAGGATGTTGGAGCCGAGATTCCAAAAGGTGTCTTAATGATTGGCCCACCTGGCTGCGGTAAAACATTACTTGCCAAAGCTGTTGCGGGTGAAGCTAATGTACCATTCTTTTCCCTATCAGCCAGTGAATTTGTCGAAATGTTTGTAGGAGTAGGAGCTAGTCGAGTTAGAGACCTATTCCAAAAAGCCAAGAGAAACTCTCCAGCATTAATTTTTATTGATGAGCTTGATGCAATAGGTCGCCAGCGTGGCTCAGGTCTAGGGGGCTCTCATGACGAAAGAGAACAAACATTAAACCAAATACTTGTTGAGATGGATGGCTTTGAAACCGATGATAAAGTTATTGTACTCGCTGCCACCAATCGCCCCGATGTACTTGATCCTGCCCTGCTTAGACCTGGAAGATTTGATCGTAGAGTAGCACTAAGTTTACCAGATAAAATTGAACGTGAAGAAATTTTAAAAATTCATTCAAAAAATAAACCGCTTGCCAAAGATGCTAGATTAGATAAAATTGCCTCAGCTACTGCTGGTCTTGCTGGTGCTGATTTACGTAATATCATGAATGAAGCTGCAATACTTACTGCTCGAGGTGGTAGAAAAGAAATTAAGCAATCGGACATTGAAGAATCAATCGAAAAAACAATGTTGGGCCCAGAGAAAAAATCACAAATTCTAAGCCAAAAAGAAAAAGAAATTTCTGCTTATCATGAATCAGGCCACGCAATTGTTGGCCACGTATTACCAAACTGCGATCCTATTCACAAAATTTCAATCGTATCTCGTGGTAATGCCCTTGGCTATACTTGGAGTCTACCATTAGAAGATAAACACTTATATTCCAAAAGTAAGTTTGAAGATGAAATTGCTCAACTACTTGCCGGTCGCGAGGCCGAAACTATTATCTTTGGCGAAACTACAACTGGCGCCGAGAATGATCTAAAAAGAGCTAGTAAAATTGCTCGCGATATGGTCAAAGTTTATGGCATGAGCGAAAAAATGGCACCCGTAGTATTGGGCGAACGTGAAGAAATGGTATTTTTAGGTCGCGAGATTGGCGAGCATAAAATTTTTAGCGAAAAAACTGCCGCCATGGTTGATGATGAAATCGAAAATATTATCGCCCGCAATCAAATCCGCGCCCATAATTTATTAATGAAACACAAACCCGAACTCAAAAAAATCACCGACAAATTACTTAAAGTTGAGGTAGTTGAAGGTAAAGAGCTGGAAAAGTTATTTAAATAGTTATACCAACAATTTGATTTAATCTCCACCAATGCTTTTTCACTAATTACACTAATATACAAAAAGAGACCTCAAAGTTTTATTTTTGTATCTAAAATTAGAAGTTATTAGAAAATACCTAATTCACTTATTTCTTTAAGCTTTTTAGTACCAAGAATTTCGTGTTGCTTTAGTGCGTTAATGATAATCAAATATAATTGTTTATCTTTATTGCGTTTAAATTATTTAACTTCTTTATTCTTCATGCAAAGTTCTTATATTTTTAAGAATCATATCTAGTCTATTAATAACTTTATCTTCAAGTTTTTCTATTCTATTTAGGACTTACGCGTTTCAGCGTTGTCATCCTGAACAACAGTGAAGGATCTCGATGAGATTCTTCGGGATGAACCCTCTCTTCGAGTCTGAGCGACGAGATCGCCAGACCTCAGAGTCGATGACAGAATGACATCAAACGCGTAAGTCTTACTATTATTAAACTCTCCCTTGGTCACTAAACGTTCTTCCATCTCTGGAAATAAAACTTTCCGATTATATTTAATCAACATTTCCAACGTAAGTGGTTTATCAAGTTGTATTTTTTTATTACTAGACATATTTTTATTATAATTGATTTTACTAATCTCTGTCGAATTTTTCCTCAGATTTAAAACTTCCTTTATTTTATGCGTACGCTTTTTTTAGAGGAAGTTGAATATTATTTGTTGATTTTTAATAAACTTGCGTTATCACAACATGAATAAGCACTGGAGTAAACACTGTATAAAAAATCACTCATCAAATATTTCTTTTTACCACCTCTATGATTCCATAGAGAATCGTTTGCATAAACGAAATTATCTTTATACCCAGTTACCACATTAAAATGAAGGTTAAATTCTGGCTTGTCACTTTCAAAAATATTGGGAGTTAATATTGTAATTAGTGGTCTCTTGTTATCAATCTCGTTTTTAACATCATCAGCATTAGGAATTTTTAGCTCTATTTTCCCACCCGCTTTTATAAATTTCAAACTAAATTTTAATGATCTTATGTTCTCTAGTTTTCTCTCTTTTTTAAGAATATTTTTTAAACGCTGGACAATCTCTTTTTGAATAAGATTTTTATCTTTAAAAGTAAACAAATATGGATTAAGCGTGGTCATAGTAACTTTAAAACTCTTTTTTATCAAATATTGCCCAAGTTGTGGCATATAAGTACCCATTTTATAAACTTTAATCTCTTCACGCAGTTTTTCAATATTAATTTTAACGCCATAAAAATTCAAGACCATAGCTACCGCAGCCAACCCGCAATCAACTGAATTCTTTTTTTGCCTAATAAGTGGCACATTTAATTGCATATTTTACTCCTCATCCGCAGGGATTATTTGATCATTATTAATTACTGGTTCAATACTATCAGGATTTTCAAAATAGTTAATAATCCCATCAACTATCCCTTGAGCCTCGTCTTTTAATCGCGTTGAACCAGCTTTAGTCAGTAAATTATATTCTTCACTACTACTCATAAAAAATGCCTCACTAATAGTTGCTGGCATATCCGCCTTTGATAATATTCGGGAATTTAATTTGGCAACTCCTCCATTTTTGATGCCAAGCCTATTTGACACACCACTAACAATACTACTAGCTAACACTTGGTCAAACTCAGTATAATATAATGACGATGAGTAATTAACAGTCGGATCAGTGTATGAATTATGATGAATTGCCACCATAATCTCAGCCTTGGTATTGTTGCAATAATTATAACGATCTTGTTTTGATAATGATTGATCACTTGTTCTAGTCATATAAACCTTGTAACCCTTATCTTCAAGGATAGTTTGCATTTTTAAAGCCACTGTTAAATCAATCTCTTTTTCAATAATTTTTTTATTATTACCACCCTGATCCACCCCTCCGTGACCAGCATCCAAACAAACTGAATGTGAATTGCTAATCTCTTCTTCTTGAGTTACCTCCACTCCCAAAAACTTGGAAAATTCTTCGCTCTCTGCAGGTTTATTGTTAACAATAGCGGATTTAATCACAAAAAACCCCACAATTATCAGGATAACAAAAAAAATAGGTGACTTCTTCCTTTTAACTTGCCCCGGTCTAATAAATCTATTCATAAAATTAATTTTTCAAAGTCAAAAACTACTACCTTAATAATTTCACCTTTCTGCATGTCTAATTAAAAATTAAAATTTGTAAATTAAAAATTTGTAATCAGCCTTTAGATATCTGTTCCCGTAATTCCCATAATAAGTAACGCAATTGCGACGAACAAAATACTTAAGTAATACATCCATGATTTTCTGGCATTATATAAATACGCTAGTATACCCAATATAACCACCGAACCAAGCGTATAAGATAAATATGGCCGTTGATAAGTCAAAATACCAATGGATACTAACGCAATCGCTGTTGGCACCATAGTCCATGTTGCTTTATAAATTGCTATTAATTTCGATTTATAAACATAGTAAGTAGTAACTGCAATTAGCCCAATAAAAATTGACACTCTTAAAACGTGGTATTGCCAGTTTAACCGTGGTTCAAGTTCATGACCGGTACCAAGAATTCTATCGCAAGTCGTATATACAAGCGCGCAAAATCCAAATACTAGAATTAATAGTACTATACCAAAAACTAAAATAGCCAGCACTTGCAAAAAAATCGCTAAATTCTTGTTTTTAATTTTCATTATTCCTCCCTATGCGCCTACTGGCGCCGGGCGGTCGATTTAGCGACATAGCCCAATCACCACCACATAGTTTTTACCATAAACCTTAGCGCATTTAGGACAAGTTGTGTACCACATATATGGTCTAACTAATTTTAATTTTTGAGACGCAACATATTTGGCAAAATCTTGCATCCACTTACCGGTATCTTTAAATTCACCCTCGTATACTTTACTTACAAATTTTCCGCTAATTTTCTCAGTTTCTAGACCCTCAACTTCTTTATCAACTGCCAAATAAACATTCATATTCCACATCGAGGTGTGATCACTCAAACACATAAAATCTTTACTAGTTGCGCCAGCTGAGCGCACTTTTTCATCCAATTTTTTCATCACTCCACCAAAGTTAATAGGCATGTACATAAAAGTAAAAACTTTACCTTTAACAAAAGGTTTATCCTTCCATTCAAAAGTCTTACCATCCCAAGGCGCTGGGTCAAATTTGGGGCAACAACCTGTCGATAGATCTCGAGCTTCGTCGAGAGATTCATTTGGCATAAAACCTCCAATTAAGGTTAATAATTGTTAATATTGGTTAACAAAAGTTAATAACAGTTATTCTTATATATTTTTCAAATATAATGCTATCTTTTTATGTTATGTGTTACATGCTACATGATACATGTTTCGCAATCTACTTCCAATATATCAAAAAATATGATGTTAGTAAAAAGCGGCTAATCCTATTTAGCCGCTCGAATGCTCGTCAGACGAATCCACCTACTTTTCCTCAATGGAATTTCCTGATTTATCAACCTGACGCAGTCGCCTGCAAAAGTCCCTCATTGCGTCGAGGATATCAAACAGTGACGCACAGGGAAAACCAGGCTGCGAGCAAGTATTCAAACACGACGGTACGAGTGTGAGCTTGGGCGGTTTATTTTGTTCCATTCTTTCTCCTCCTTATTTCGTTTCAGATTTGTTCCCTAACTGCTAATGGCTTTGCCACATTCAGATGAAAAATAAATTCCTGTTTTACCTCTGATCGTGCATACCTGAAAGACTTCGGCGAGTTTGTCATTTGCACATTGAAGCCTAGCCTTTCTCAGTAGAGATCTCACATCTTCTTCTGAAAGTTTGGTTTCTTTCATAAGATTATTTAGACTAACTGACCGAAATCCAGTCAGTATTTCGAGTAATTTTTCGATGACCTTTATCTCATCGTCTGACAAATCATCGAAAACCAGTTTGTCCTTTATTGCCTGCGATCTTTGCTCGCAAAGTTTTAGAAATGCTTCTGATGGCATTTTCCTTCCTCCTCATCTCAGATCTTTAGTAATCTCAGCACTTCATCTATACGACAAATTATTTCTTGTAAGTCTTTTATAACTTTATCTAGAAGGTCTAGTGGTTCTTGATACCATGAAAATACCGGCTCATCTTCAGAATCGTCGGGGTTATTACTAGCTGCTGACTCTAACATGTTAAGGTTCACCCCCTTCATCCTGTATCTTATAACTCAAAACTTGTCACTTATAACTCAAATTAGAACCCAATATAGTAAATATACTTGAATTTGTTACATGCTACAAGTTACACTTTTCAGGCTTAGCAAATATTGTTGTTTTTATTCCCCTTGTTACATGCTACATGTTATATGTTACATGATTTCAAATCTCCGTCATCCATTTCTTGCCAATTATTTTTGCTCCAGTTTTTAGTGAAGCCAAAAAGGATGATCTAAACATCTCACTCATTAAAGTTTTTTTGACTGGATCCAATTTTAAAAACGTACCGATAAATCTTCTCATTACATTGTGAGATATGCTTGAAGGGTCATCAAATATCTGATTTTGAAGTGTTCCTCGTTCCAAGCATTGTAAAACTACTCTCTCAAATGTTGTGTCAGGATGCAAGACCCTTTGTTTACGCTTAACAAGTTTGGCAGCACCTTTGGGACATTTTAACCCGCAAACCCCGCAACCTAAACATCGCGATTCATCTATTACTGGCTTTTGTTTTTTAATCTCGACTTGTCCAGAGTATTTTCGAGGAAGCGAAGTCGAGATACCTGACTTTGGATCAGTTTCTGGTTGCATTGTTATGGCATTAACTGGACAAATTTTGGCACAAACCCCGCACCCATTACATTTATCATCATCTATACTGTTAATAAACGTTGAAGTGACAATAATATTTTGTCCGCCGTATTTATTGTAAGCTGCCAGTCCTGTACAACAACATTTACAACAATGACAGATAAAACCTACATTATTTTTAACATTATCAGCGTTTAGTACTAATCCTAGATGCTTGGAACGTTCAAGATTTTCTAACATTTCTTCTTTAGACACTTCCTTACCAAATTTATGGCGAATAGCCATCTCGGCCCATCTGTCAAATGACGAGCAAGTGTCAAGTGGATTGGTACACTTCCTAATACCTAGGTGGGTTTTCTCATGTCTGCAAGCGCAAGTGCTAATAGCAAATTTACTAGATTGCTTAATAATCGCACGGGCTTTTTCATAATCTAAAATCTCATTGTAAAATGACTCTTTTATAGATTCTTCGTGTGGCAAGGTTCTTAAAATCGAAATTTTTTTATCTTTTCCAAAATTTTTCTTGATAATCTCGGGATTATTCTCTAAATAATCATAAAATAATTTAGCTAATACATCAGTATGAACATTGCCCCCTGTTCTCATTAATGTAAATTCAAAAAATCCAATAATAATTGGCGAGGGAAGATAATAATACTCATTGTTAACAAAAAAATCCATAATTAAGCCTTTGCTGCAGGCTGTATCTAGGATTTTTTTTACTTTATCTTCGCTATATTTTGTAACAGAAACTAATCTATTTAAATTCGACAGATTATATGGCATTTTAATAACAAATTCTGCTTCCTCCTTAGAATAAAGAAGTTTAAGAATCTCATATAATTTTTTAGTCCTGGGAGTATGAGCCGTTAAATTATCAATCTTTTCTCCCAAAAGCTCATATAAATCCTTACCAACCATGTGACCCATAAAAACCTCACAAGTTACACGTTACAAGTATTGCGATTATTTCTTGTATTCCAATGAAAGCATGATAAACAAAAATTTAGTTATTCGGTATAAATTTGGCAAATAAACAATAAAGATATTTTTTAGATTGGCTGGAACGGGCATAGTATGATCAAAAGCACTGATTAAAACCAAAACTGATTGTGTCTTGTGTTTAACCAAATCATACAATTTAACTGATTCGGTATATGGGATAAGATGATCTTTTGTTGAGTGTAGTATTAGAGTGGGAATCATAGGAAAGTTACTCTTATAGCTTGGAGATAAATCATTAAAATATTTATGAACTCTGTCAGGTAATTTGCTATATCTATCGGTAAATTCTTGGTCGTTACTACTTTGATACCAATTAATAATTTTGTTACCATCATCACTTATATCAGGTGATATTTTTAATAATCGCTTGAGAAAATTAGTTCCATCAGCGTTCTTAGATATATCTGTAAAAAAAATTTTATCTTTATTATCACTACTCCAAGATGCAGCAGTTTTAAGCATTACATCATAAGCATATGGTTCGGGTTCTAATATACCCTTAATCTTTTTATACTCAAATTTTTTAGTGATTAACGTCTTGATAGTTTCTAACAAATCGATGAAACCGCTAATTAACGCCACGAATTTAATATCTTTTTCTAAATTATGTTTTTTAATAGATATTAAGGCTGGTCCAGCCCCATAACTTACCGCCACCACCCCAATTTTTTCATCCAGAACGTATGGATATTTTTTAAACCATTTTAAAGATGTGGCAAAATCATCAATATCAGTTAAATAAATGTTGCCAAAACCCCGCTCTGGCCAAAAAGGCGCTGTTACAGTGTAACCCAAACGAGCTAAACCTTTTAAAAAATTTACAACTAACGGATTACGTCTTCCCTCATCAGCAAGTGGCGCAAAAACAATCATTCCTGAATATTTTTTATTATTTTTTGGCCGATAGACATCAGAAATTATTGTTCGTCCATATGACTCAAACTTGTTTTCCTCGATGATAATTGGTCGGCTAAACCAATTTGGGAAGTGCCATTTGCGATAGGGAAACATTATTATCAAATAAAAAACTAAACTTTTTTTTATTAAACTTCCAACTCGAGTAAAATACAAAAAAAGTAGTATGGCAATAATTAATATTATGATTGTTTGATAGCTCATCCCAGTATATCAACTTTCAGTTAAATTTTTATTAATGTTTTATATCTACCAAGTCACCATCATTTATTAAACCTCGTTACATAATTGAACTTCTCAAAAAATTTAATAAGTTTTGAAACATTTTGAAAGTTGTATTACTGGGTCATATATTACACTTTAAACATACATCTAAAACTACACGTAATCAATATTATCTTTCAAAATCAGTTGCTGCAGAAGTAAAATTCCATGGACCGCTACCACAAGAATCTGCTTGTTTTTCGATTTTAAGTGTTACGGAGTTAGTAAGTTGCATAATTATTTTGCCTGACAAATAATTCGGCTCAAAGCAATAAGCATTACCGTCAGATGTAATGTCATCAAAATCTCTATTTACTAATCCCGATGATTGTGGACTAAATTGATAGGTTCCGCTAGATAATCCACTAGCACTCATAGAAGTACCTACAGAAAATACCGCCTGCGCTGGGTCAATATTATCATGTACTAAGGCTAAATGCGGATCTTCGCTGGAAAATGTGGTGGTTCCTGCTACAAACCAATTCCCTTGAGTAGTCCCTGCCACATCCTGCTCTATAGTACCACAAATTGGGTCAACTGTTCTTTTAGGATTGCCATCATAATCACCAAAACGATTCGTTAAAGTAGTCTTTAGATCACTAGAATAATAGTTTATCGGACAAACTGTATGAGTAGTATCACTTCTCTGACTCCACCGAGACAAATTAGCAAAATTTAGTGTAATTCGACTATCATAAGCATTCATATCCAATGCCATTTGTCCAGCGTTACCTCCAACTGTACCTATTTGCTCGCCAGCAGTAATAGTCAAACTAACATTTTTGCCGTAATTACGATAAGTTTTTCCTCCAGTCGAATAAGTGCTATCCCATTGATAAGGAGCGCTAAGCGCTTGGCTCAATTTATCTGCAAGCGCAGAAACATGACCAAATTGTGCCTTAAATTCATTACATGGTTGAAAGGTAAAGGTATAATCAGTAAATCCATCTGTCACATGCTCACTAGCTGATATCTGGATCACCGTTGCATCACCAGGAGAATAAAGATTATAACTTGATAAATAATTTGTTAAATAAAAATATATATGATCAGTAGGGAAAACGTGACCTGATGGGTTAAGATTACCCAAAGGAGTAATGCTAGTATAGTCAGATTCATTAAGTGGTGAAGTAGTAAAAAACGAGTAATTTGACTCGCATGATGGTAAGCTGGATGAACTCCCATTATCAACCCCAGAACTACCAGAACTTGATCCACTAGATGAGCTCGAGCTACCAGAACCATTACTTGAGCTTCTTGATGATGTATTTGATGTTTTATTGCTAGTTCCAGGAGTTTGTTGATTATTTGTTGTGTCAGTAGCGATATCACTACTTATTGCTGGCAACGAGTTTTCCGTTTGCTCAATTGCTTTTTCATTAACTAGTACTGCATTCTTTTTATTAATACCTGTATAAATTTTATTAACAACTTCTTTGGCCGCAATATAAGTAATTGGTGACAATATTAAACCACTAGTAATTATCAAAATTAAATTCCGCTGGGGGTTCAACCAGATAAGATTTTTAAATATTCTAAATTGGTTAACTACTTGCGTCCAAATTAACAAATGCCCCCTATAATAATTGTACGACTTACGCGTTTGATGTCATTCTGACCCGCCCTCAGGGCGAGGGAAAAATCTCATCGAGATCCTTCATCCGTCGGCTGGCGGATTCAGGATGACAACACTGAAGCCACGTAAGTCCTAAACTGAAAATTATATTGTGGCCAATATTATTAACGTAATAATAACCAGTAAAAACAACCATCCTAAAGTTGCTAGTAAGAATCTAATTGCCTCTTTTTTGCCTGTACCGAGAGAAGTCGAGGTATTACCATCCAAATACATTATAACTGGTTTACCCAGAATTAAAATTCCACAAACTCCTGTTGAGAGTACAAATAGCATTAAAATAGCAAAAACACCCCAAATGCTGTCATTTTGTCCAAACCACTTCTCACCATTTTGCATAATGTTTACTACTACAAAAACATAAACTGCTATTCCCAGTGCATGCAAAAAACTATTTCTGCAAATGTTAACCTTTTTGTCGTTAGACATTTTACCTCCATAATTTAATAACTTATAACTTAAATCAAAAATATAGCTTATTTAAAATACCTAACATTACCTTTACCATATGACTTTCCACCACCAGGAGGATATTTATATTTACTCGCATCTTTTTCTTCTTTTATTTCAGTAAGTGATGGTGACCTCTTTAACGAATCTTCACGTATTTTTTTATATTCCATATCCTCCTTCATAGCCCTATCGGAATTTTCATTTTTTACTCTCAATTTATATTCATCCATATTATCACGTGAGTTATTTTGATCATTATCTGATCCTCTTTGTAACTCATAATTTTCTCTTTCCTCAGAATATATTGGATATTCTAACTTTTGGTTATCAACTTCTTCACCCAATCCTTTGTTAATTCCTTCCTTCAACTCACTCAACTCTTTTTTAATTAACAACCGTTTTTGTTTACTTGTTGGATCCCAATTCATTGACGTTTCCCTTTTATTTTTACTACCAATTAGCGGCCTCTCACGCAATCCTTTATTATCATGCTTATTTGCATGACCTTCATTATCAAACTCTAAAATATCTGTAACACGTTCTTGACCTCTACCGATAGATGGGTTTGGTCTTGTTACGTCATCGCTAGTACCGTGCCCATAATGTAAACCAGTTTTATGAATTGGTGTACCTCTTTCAGGAATTGGAGCAACAAGATATTCATTACTTTCCTTTTCATTTTTTTGTTTCGCCTTAGACCATTCAATCCTTTTACGTTCTTCTTCGCGATCATCATGCTTTCTCTGAGCATCCGAATCAAAATTCCTTTTTTCGAAAGTTAATGTTTCCATCTTTGCCTCCAAACAATTTCAACCTATTGATTTTTTTATAATGCTAATACACTCCGCCTCATCTTGAACCAAATTAATCTTTAAAACATCCCTAACCCTAACCCATTGATAATCTTGACGCTCTTTAGTATTAATTACAATTCTAGGTTCTAAATCCAATTTAACACTAAATAAATGATAAATAAAATCAAATTTTGGGTGTCTTACATAAACTTTATTATAATATTTCAATTTATTTTTGTCTAACTTTAACCCTGTTTCCTCTTGAACTTCTCTCAATAACTCAATAACTAAATTCTTGCTTTTGTCCGCCTTCCCTCCGGGCCTGCCCCATAAACCTCCGCGATTTTTATCATCATTTCTTTTTAACAATAATATTTTATCATCATAATAAATATAACAACTTACTGCCTTTCCAATCGACTTAAAATCTTTAGGTGGCTTTATATAAAGCATATTTAAATTACTTCTTGTATTTTAACCAAATAATCCTAATTAGTCCTATGGTTATTAATATAGCTAAAGTAATTGTTGTTGCAATATCAGGCACGTTGATTCCAACTTCTCCAAGATAATGGCGTACAAAACCACTTGAATAAGATGGCAAATTTGCTTGCACTCTAATATTTTTCTCTAATGTTGTTAAAAAACAAGCACCAGTAATTATGAATGATAATGCTGTTAATCCTCCCAAAACTATAAAAATATTTTCTAGCTTCGGATAACGTTTTTTACTAAACAAAAACATTGGCCCGCCTAGCAAGCCAATCATAACTAAACCATGAAATATTGCAACAAAATTTGCTAATGTTTGCATACATTTTTTGATTACACTTTCAACTAAATCTACTATTTCTTTATTGAAATACTCAATTTTTAAACACATACCAAATCAGATTTTATTAAATTACTTTCAGTTATCAATTTTTCTTTTTCTCTCCTTTTTAGTGATTTGATAACAAATTCTTCTCTTCTGGCCTCACTTTGCGAATATCCTTCGGCATTATAACATAATTTTACTGGCAATCTTCCCGATGTATATTTTGCACCTTTTTTATTATTATGTGCTTTTATCCTTTTTTCTAGATTAGTCGTAATCCCAGTATAATACATACCATTTTTTATTCATGATAATTTATTTGGATTATTCTTTCTTTTTAAGATTATTCTTCCCTTTCGCACTTGCCAACGCTTGCAAGGCGACTTTGTCAAAATCAGTATCTTTTGTCGCCTCGACTTTATTATAGTTAATAAACTTTTTATCAGCAATTTCTTGCATTAGTTCATGAGATATTTTACCGGCATCTTGCAATATATTGCGATTGTTAATTGTTAAAAATCCATGTTATAATATTCTAGATCTCGCGAAACCTCACGCGAGCCTTCTTTTTGAACTGTAAAGAATTTCTTTACAGTTGAATTTTCCGACAGTTCTTCATCTTCTACTATATTTTTTATATGTTGGCCTATATTCTGCTTTGTCGTCTGAAAAAGCTCAGCTAAAGCATTTTGTGTAAGCCACACAGTATAGCCATCAAAACGCACATCAATTTTGGTCTCCCCAGTTGGTGATTTGTAAATAACTATTTGTGATTTTTTATCATTTTTTTTCATAATTCTTTATTTTTTAATACCAACCTACTAATAATTTTATTGTGAATATTGTTCATAGTGTTGTAGTTGGTTTGATATTTGGTTTTTTAACCTTTTTTTCAACCTTTTTCTGGATTGTTTTAATCGTATCTAAATATGACTTTTCTACTGGACTCAAAATTTGTGTTTGATATTTTTTATACTCTGCTTCAGCTTTCTTTGTCGCCTCAGCATGACTCACGAAACCAGCTTCTGTAAGAATTTTTTTATCAAATACACCTATTAGCTTATCGAGTCGGACAATCCAATCCTTCATATATGTCGGTTCATGATCCATTACTTTTACTTCCGCTAGATCAAAAAAGGCTGAAACCATGTTATTCAATACTTTTAACTCTTTTTCTGTAAGATAATTTTTCGCGATTACAATATCTTTTTTGCTTACACCGTTGTTTGAAAAACTCAGCAAACCCATAAATGGCTTGCCCGCATTAGCTCGCAGGGTAATGACCTCGGCGGCGGTGTTGCCATGTGTAGCGTAGTGAAGTTTATTTTGTATGATTTTGAAAAACTTTATAGATTCTAAGGCTTTTGGGTTGTAATCAAGACTAGTGGCATACAAATCAAGCACCTGACGATAAAGCACCTTTTCACTACTACGAATATCGCGAATACGATCAAGTAGCTCATACCAATATTTCCCACTACCACTTTCTTTGAGAAAATCGTCATTCATGGTGAAACCTTTGATGATGTATTCACGAAGCCGTGTGGTTGCCCAAATACGAAACTGGGTCCCTTGAAGCGATTTGACACGATATCCAACAGAAATAATTACATCAAGATTGTAGTATTTTACTTCTTTTTCCTGAGATTTCTCTTCAATTGCACCATGTTGAGTGGTATGTCGGAATTTCCGACACACCACTTTTTCATCTAATTCCCCTTCTTCAAATATATGAAAAATATGCTCAGTAATAGTTGTTCTCCCCTTACCAAAAAGTAATGCCATTTGCTCCTGTGTAAGCCAAACGGTTTCGTTTTCCATATGTACCTCAATACTCGGTGTTCCGTCGGCTGATTGGTAGATGATGATTTCGTTATTAGGTTGGTTGTTTTTCATAGAATTATTTGTTATCTTTACCCCGTTTTCACATATCGGTTTCGAACGGGCAGGCAAAGGCAACCTCTTTCAATTTCGCTGAATGTAAAACTTGGCGGAAGGGGAGGGATTCGAACCCTCGAAGCCTTGCGACTTACACGCTTTCCAAGCGTGCGCACTAGACCAACTATGCGACCCTTCCAACTTGCCTTTTTTCTTCTTGTATTATAAGCTAAAAGTGAACCGTATGCAATATGATTTGGAGCTAGCATGAACCCAGAAAATATACCACAAAATTTAGATATCAAATCAGAACGAACTGAAAATGGCATTTGGAAACCATCAATTTTTAAACCCTACTCAGATAAAATTGCCTTTGGTGGCAATACCGAAGATTTTAAAAAAACTTTTTTTGCTAATGAAAAAAATATTTTCTTATTTTTACGTAACGAAGCTAGATTTAATGATACATTATCGACCGATGATCAAGAAAAACAAAAAATTGTCGAGATTGCGATTAAAAAGTTATTATTCCAATTAGATCCAAATCTCGACCCAAATAATATTGTGATGCCCGAATTAAATCATACAAGTAATGTAACTGTTATTGATCAATCTTTTTTGGATATTAAATCAAGTGAACAAAATCTGGGTAAACGATTATTAATTAATGAATCTGATGGCTTAATCACAAATATCAAAGGTATTCCCCTAATGATTTTAGGAGCCGATTGCCCACCTGTTATGGTATATGATTCAAAAAATGAGGCTATTGGACTATTCCATTCTGGGCGTAAAGGCGCAGCCGGTAATATCTCTGTTAAGGGTATAATGCAAATGATCGAAAAATATGGTACCAACCCAAATGATCTAAAAATTTCCATTGGCCCTTCCATAAGCCAAAGAAACTATGAAATCGAAAAAGATTTAGCACTAAAAGAATTTGGTGCCTTAGCATACTCGATATCTAAAAAAAGTCCGCCCAGGCCTGGCGATGATGTTGAAAGAGTACTCATTGATATCCAAGAAGCAGTAAAATATTCACTATTAAAAATTGGCGTTCCTAATAATCAAATATTTATTTCTGGCCTAGATACTACCGAAAATAACAACTTATCATCTTTTAGACGCAATGGCAAATTAGCTGATCGTATGGCATTTATTTTAGCATTAAGAGAATCAAAATAACTGTTGTTAACTTCTATTAACCATTATTAACAGCCATTAACCTTTTCAACCATGAATGACAATGTCGAAGAGATAAAAA
Organism: uncultured Candidatus Saccharibacteria bacterium; assembly: GCA_964638435.1. GTDB lineage: Bacteria > Patescibacteriota > UBA1384 > JAMDBS01 > CAZXAY01 > CAZXAY01. The sequence continues at coordinate 16,562 of CAZXAY010000004.1, forward strand.
AACGTTTAGATATCGTAGATTTTATATCCGGCTATCTAACACTTAAAAAAGCAGGGATTAATTACAAAGCACCTTGCCCATTCCACTCGGAGAAATCTCCTTCTTTTATGGTGTCACCCGAACGTCAAATTTTTAAGTGTTTTGGGTGTTCTGAATCTGGTGACGTTTTTAGTTTTTTAATGAAAATGGAAGGGCTTAATTTCCCCGAAGCACTAGAAATGTTGGCCAACCGCGCCGGGGTAATAATTGATAAACATGTTAACAAAGAGGTTTATCAAAAAGAAAAAGATGTTAAAACACGCCTTTATAAAATTAATAAACTTGCCGCTCAGGTTTATCATAAAATTTTGCTCGAGCATCCCAGCGCCCAAGAAGCTCGAGATTATCTTAAAAAACGTAAATTGGATAATAAGACTATTAAAGATTTTACAGTTGGCTATGCTCCAACTCAACCAGTACTTGCTAATTTCTTACATCAACGTGGTTTTTATGAGTCAGAAGTCCGCAGTGCAGGTAATCCAGATCGCTTTAAAAATCGAATAATTTTCCCCATCTCAGATCAAATGGGCAATGTGCTGGGTTTTACAGGTCGTGTACTCAATCCAAACGATCAACCTAAATATTTAAATACGCCTGAAACCGCGATTTTTCATAAAAGTCGGGTACTTTATGGGCTAAATGTTGCTAAACAAACCATTAAACAGCAAAAATCTGCCATTATTGTCGAAGGGCAAATGGACGTCCTAGCTTCTCACCAAGCAGGGGTAGCTAACGCTGTAGCCACATCAGGCACAGCTCTAACTAATGACCACTTAGATATCTTGGCTCGTTATAGTCCTAATGTAATATTTGCTTTTGATCAAGATGATGCTGGCACAAAAGCTGCCAAAAAATCTATCCAAATGGCAATTGCCAGCGGGTTAAATGCCAAAATGGTTATTTTTCCAGATGGTATCAAAGATGCAGGCGAATTAGTGGAAAAAGATCCCAAGCTTTGGCAAAATAATACTTCAAATGCCATTATTGCCTTAGACTGGTTATTTATTACTATTTTCAAACCATATATTAATAATGAGTTATCGGGTGAAATTAAAAAACAAATTGCCCAAGAAATTATACCTTTTATTGCAGGTATCCCTGATACAATTGAGCAACAACATTACATCAAACAACTCGTTCAAAAACTAGATACTAAAGAAAATTTGATAATTGATGCAATTAATAAAGTTAAAAAAATAAACCCAAGAGAATCATCTCATAAAGTTAGCCACAATCTTACGCCTGAAGAACATTTAATTGGCTTGCTTATAAATTTTCCCCAACTAATTAAACAGTCTGTTATTAAACTTGATTGGCAAGAATTTACTGATAAAAATTTAGCCCAAATTTACAAACTCTTGCAATCGTGTTATACTAAAGATAGTTGTCCCGCTACAAATCGGGATAGCAAGCCGAATTCTTGTGATAACTCTAAAACTATAGTTAACTGTTTTAAAGCCAAATTGCCCCAAGCGTTTATGGCCGAGTTGGAATTTGTTTTGATGGAAATCGAAAATTCTTATCGTGATTTCCCCATCGAAAATTTGCAAACCGAGATAATAAACAATATTAATAGAATAAAACAAAACAATAGCGAAATGATTAAAGATAAATTTGCTAAGGCGATTAAATCAGCCGAGCAAGAAGGCAATATCCAAGAAGTTAAAAAGCTTCTTAAGGAGTTTCAAAATGCCATTAAATAAAAAATTAAAAAAAAATCAAGAAGAAGTAATTATTCTACCACCAGAGGTGAGTAATTTAATCGAAAAAGGGCGCAATCATGGCTTTGTAACTTATACTGAGATACTGCAAATTATGCCTGAGCCAGAAAAACAAATTGATATTCTTGACGTAATTTATGACACTTTTATTCGAGAAGGTATTGAGATAAAACAGCCTCGCTCACTGCTTAAAGAACATTTGTCCAAAGACAAAGATAAAAGTTTATCAATCGTAACTGATTTGGCCGAAATTTCTGACGACTCAGTAAGAATGTATTTACGTGAAATTGGTAAAATCTCACTATTGTCTGGTGAAGAAGAGATTAGACTTGCCAAAAAAATTGAACTTGGCGATAAACTAGCTAAAAAAAAGTTAGCTGAAGCTAATTTGCGTTTAGTAGTTTCTATTGCTAAAAAATATATTGGCCGCGGACTTAGCCTACTTGATTTAATCCAAGAAGGTAACTCTGGCCTATTAAGAGCTGTAGAAAAATTTAATTTTCATAAAGGTTATAAATTTTCAACTTATGCTACTTGGTGGATTCGTCAAGCTATTACCCGCGCCATAGCAGATCAGGCTCGTACTATTAGAATTCCAGTACATATGGTAGAAATGATTAATAAACTTATTAGAGTCCAACGCCAGTTGGTTCAAGACCTTGGACGCGCTCCATTACCAGAAGAAATTGCCGAAGAGCTTGAGCTACCGGTTGAAAAAGTCGAGCATATCCTAAAAATTTCTCAAGAAACAGTTTCTTTAGAATCTCCTGTTGGTGAAGAAGAAGATTCCAAACTCGGCGACTTTTTAGAAGACAAAGATAATATGACACCAGATGAATCGGCTATTTATCAACTTCTTAGGGGGCACGTTACAGAATTTCTGCAAACCCTCCAACCTCGCGAACAAAAAATCCTAAAAATGCGCTTTGGTCTAGAAGACGGTCGCACTCACACACTCGAAGAAGTTGGCAAAGAGTTTGGTGTTACGCGCGAGCGTATCCGTCAAATCGAGGCTAAATCCCTGCAGCGCTTAAAAAAGAATGAGGATAGCCAAAAACTTAAAGATTATTTAAAATAAAGATTAAACTATGAATACCGAAACAAATTTTGACCTCCCCACTTGGCAACAAGAACGATATAAAAAATTAGAAATTGAGGGCAGGCCTGAATACAAATATTGTTTCCATGGTACCGCTGCAAAAAATTTACCCGTTATTCTTAACAAAGGTTTTTCATTCCGAGAAGGCAGACCCAGTGTTTCAGTATCAGCATCATACTCTTTAGGTTGGACTGATCCAAAGATGCTGATTGATAAGAAAAGATTGTATACGTCAGATGTAGCTACGGATCAAAATGGACAAATTGTTAATCCCGAGAATGAAGGAATTTTACTAGTTATAGAATCAAAAAAATTTAAACCTTATCCAATTAATGATGGTTTCCCAATCAAAATAAACAACGAAACTTTTACCCGCGGACGTTGGCATAATTTTCATAATATCTTAGCCAATCCAAATAAAGAAATTATCCCTGAAAATCAAATTAATTTAGATCCAAATGAAGTAAAACTAGCTCTTAAACCAACTAAAGAATTTGCTAGTATATTAGCAGATTTCCGTAATGAGCTTTTTCATGGTCAATTAAAAAAAGACGATTATTCTCAACTACTAAACAATTATTTTCATAAGAAAGATGTTGCTGTAATCGATAGAATTAGCGATAAGAAGGAACTAATTAATAATATTTTAGATGGAGAAGTAGAAAAATTCATTGTTGAAACTATCAGAAAATCAATGTTAAGCATTATGACTTTAAGCGGTGAAAATATCTATGTTGGTGGTGAAAAGAAACCTTTCAAACCATGGTCTAAAGATAAAATCAGTGAATGTATTGTGAGCTTAACAAAATTAGCTCCACAAATAACTAATAAACTGATGCAAACTAACATTACAAAATCAATACTTGTCCTTAATCAAGAATTAACAAAAATTGAAAATAGTTGATAAAATATGTAAAAATAGATATATCATGCTTGACTTATTATCATATCCGTGATATTATAAAATCTCGTGGTTAATTGTTCTATAGATTTCCGAAAAGCCTCCGCACCTAATAAGTACGGGGCAAGTAATTATTTCGATGTTCTGTACAGCAATCACCCAGAGAGCCGGTTATCAAATGGGCTCTAAAAAACAGAATATTAAATAATTATTTTTGTGTTACAAAAAGGAAAAAAATGCACAACAACATGAAGCAAAAATCTAACTTTAGACAAAGAATTCGTTCTAATAGATTCAGTACTGGTAGAACGCCATTCTTTTCGTCCAATTCTTTTAGTAAAAAAAGAAACTTTCAACGCAAGCGCGGTGAGTCTATTGATGTAAATAAATTTGTTAAAAGAGCTATTGATCAACCTCAAATTATTGAGCAAAAAGCAAAAAATACCTTTGCTGATTTTAGTTTTGTGCCGGAATTAGCTAGAAATATTGCCATCAAAAAATTTGAAACCCCAACTCCAATTCAAGATCAATCAATCAAAGAAGTTATGAACGGACGAGATTTAATTGGCCTAGCCAGCACCGGAACCGGTAAAACTGGTGTATTCTTGTGGCCCATGATTAATAAAACATTTAAAGATCACAATCAAAAAGTATTAATTATTGCACCCACTAGGGAATTAGCTCAACAGATTGCTAATGAATTTCACTCCTATTCATTTGGAATGAGAGTTTTCTCGGCACTTTGCGTTGGTGGCATGCCAATTCACAAGCAAGTTATGAATTTAAGACGCCGACCTCAATTTGTCATCGGCACACCCGGCAGATTAAAGGATATGCATAAACGTAATTTAGTTGATTATACCCAATTCCAAAATATTGTGCTTGATGAGGTTGATCGAATGCTTGATATGGGTTTTATTGATGAAATACGCGATATTCTAAATCAGTTGCCAAAAAATCGTCAAACACTATTTTTTTCTGCTACTATGCCACCAAAAATTAGATCACTAGCAGAAGAATTCTTACAAAATCCTGTTACTGTTTCAATTCACGCTGGCGAAACTGCTCACAATGTAGATCAAGATATTATTAGAGCTAGTGAGTTTGAAAAATTTAGTAAACTTCAAAACATTTTATCCCAAGATGGATTTAACAAAGTTTTAATTTTTAGCGAAACTAAAAGAGGTGTTGAAAAGCTGACTAATAGCTTAATTGATTGCGGCCACAAAGCTGCATCAATTCACGGTGATAAACGCCAAGGTCAGCGACAACGCGCCCTAGACCAATTTAAAAGAAGTGAATTGACCATCTTGGTTGCAACAGATGTTGCAGCCAGAGGTCTTGATATTAAAAATGTATCTCATGTTATTAACTATACTGTTCCTCAAACATATGACGACTATATCCACCGCATCGGCCGAACCGGCCGTGGAGATAAAAAAGGTATAGCACTGACTTTTGTTTAAAAACACCCTTCTCTTATAATTTATCGGGCATGCTATACCAACGCTCTTTTGATCATAAATTCGACATTCTTGTTAGTTTTAGTATAGACAATAGTTATCCCAGAATATTGAGATTGCCAAACACGAAATACTTCATCGGCAAACCCTTGTCCAATAGTTTCTACCTGATCAAAATCTAAAATAATAGTATTAAATTTATCAAGCCCAGACATCACCCTTTTGGCCCGTGAACGGGAAAGAAAACTAGTTCCATGCTGAAATAGTTTGACCTTAATTTCAGATTTATTAAAACTAAAATTATTATCAGTATATTTTTTAAAAATCTGGTTTAATTGTGTCTTGCTGGTTTGGTCAATTTCAAAACGTACCTTTGTACCTTGATGTCTAGCAATCTTTGTTATAAATATATCATTAATATTATTATCAAAAATCAACCCAATATCTGAGCTTTCGATAATCAGTTTATCAGCTACTTTAGAAGTAAAAAATATACCTTCTCCAGAATGTCTTTGAGGCATAGTGGTTTGTTTCCCCTTAAATAAGTCCTCTACTGCCTGCATTTCGTTTTTTAGCTTCTTTTTAATTTTAATATTATTAAAAATTCCCACACCTTGATCGGCAATCTCAAAACTAAATTTATCATCTACCAAGTTAGCATTTACCGTAACAAATTTAGATTTGGAATGGTCTATGGCGTTATTAAGCATCTCGGTAAAAGCATATTCTATAATAACACGAACATTTCTAGAAAGATTTGCCAAATGAATAATATTTTGTTCTAAATCAATAAAAACTTGATGTTCATGCAAATTTTTATTTAATATTCTCTTTTTAAATATATTCTGATTGTTTTGTAGTTTTTTAAGATTTTCTTTACTAAACAAAACATACTCGGCATTATGTGTTATGCCAAATTTAATAATCCTTTTCTCTTCTAATAATTGGTTAACAATTCTATTTAAATACTGCCTGGAGACTTTTAATTTCTTGGTTAAAATAGATGATTTAACTATCTTAGATTCTTTTATTAATTGTAATATTTTATTCTTCATATTTTAATTGTAAACTAAATCATTTTAATTGTCAACCTCTAACAATATAATTGTCAACTAAAAAAACTACAAATAGTAGTTTTTTTATAATCAGCCATGAACCAATTGGTAACCTACGGTTACCTGCTGGTTCATGGCTCCGGAGCTCGGACTCGAACCGAGAACCCTCTCCTTAACAGGGAGATGCTCTGCCATTGAGCTACTCCGGAATAAATTGTTATTTAATATTATCAAATAATTTTTTAATAAATTTTCTACCCGCGTGTGATTTTAAATACTTTTCTCTTTTGCATGCTTGTTGCTTATTGTCAAATGTTTCAGTATAAAATAATTCCCACGGTTTAAATTGGCTAGTATATTTATTCGAGCCAGAATTATGTTCCTTTAGTCTTTTCTGAACATCTAATGTATAGCCAACATATGTCTTGGACATCACCTTACTTTTTAAAATATAAATATGATAATTGATCATTGTCCGTCTTATGTCTAGATTACTATACAAAAGCCGAGACCTCGGCTCGCAATAATTTGCGAGACGGGAGCTACTCCGGAATAAATTGTTATTTAATATTATCAAATAATTTTTTAATAAATTTTCTACCCGCGTGTGATTTTAAATACTTTTCTCTTTTGCATGCTTGTTGCTTATTGTCAAATGTTTCAGTATAAAATAATTCCCACGGTTTAAATTGGCTAGTATATTTATTCGAGCCAGAATTATGTTCCTTTAGTCTTTTCTGAACATCTAATGTATAGCCAACATATGTCTTGGACATCACCTTACTTTTTAAAATATAAATATGATAATTGATCATTGTCCGTCTTATGTCTAGATTACTATACAAAAGCCGAGACCTCGGCTCGCAATAATTTGCGAGACGGGAGCTACTCCGGAATACTAAAAATATTTTAGCACTAAATTTATTTTTTTGCAACAGCTTGAAATATTTTAATTAATCCATTGTATTAATTATTACGAGCTCGATATTAATTAATAAAGAAAGGAAAATTAATGAACAAAACACATTTAGCATTAGTGGCAGGTGCATTAGCAGTACTATTTACTGCTGGTGGGCTGGCTCTTGCTGATGATAATACTAACCCACGAACCAAAGTCTTAGATGAAGCAGTTAGTTCAAGTATCATCTCGCAAGATCAAGCAGATAAACTCAAAGATCTACAACAAAAAAACTTTGAGACCAAGCGCGCCGAGATGCGTCAAGCTCGTCAGGAGATGATGAAGCAAAGACTTGATCAAGCTGTTAAAGACGGCACAATAACTCAAGAAGAAGCTGATCAAATTACCTCGTGGCAAAACTCTCGCCCTGCGGCCTTAGACAAAATAAAGGGTCCTGGTAAGGGGATGCACCGGGCAATGGTAGGAGTTGACGAATCTTAGTTATTATACAACCTATGCACAACTTCTTTCACCTCGGAGGTGCTTAAATTCTTCACCTCCGAGGAGGTACGTAAGTTGTATTAATACATTACCTCCATCAAAAACAGGCTTGTGCCTGTTTTTGATTTTATTTAAATTTTTACTATAGTTACCACCTGTTGTATAAAAGTAATCAACAAGCTGCAAACCTTATTTTAAATTATTTTTCCATCCTTGAGTTCATACGTTTTACTAGCGTATTTTCTTACATCTTGATCGTGAGTAATTAAAATAATTGTTTGCTTATTAGTTTTATTAAGATTGTGTAATAATTCAATAATTTCCTGGCCAGTTTTACTATCCAAATTGCCAGTTGGTTCATCAGCTAATATCAATTCCGGTTCATTAATTAAAGCTCGTGCGATAGCTACCCTTTGTTGCTCTCCACCAGATAACAAACTTGGTAAATGGCTAGCTCTACTACCTAGACCAACTTTTTCTAACATTTTTTCAGCTTTTTTAATATCATTTTTACCTCTTATTGCAATGGCAGCTTCCACATTTTGACTAGCCGTCAGGGTTGGAATCAAATTAAAGCTTTGGAAGATAAAACCGATTCGTTTTTGACGTATCTTAGCAAGTTGAGCTTCATTGGTTTTCATAAAATCTCTGCCACCTACCTCTATTTGTCCACTTGTTGGCTTATCTAACCCACCGAGTAATGATAATAATGTACTTTTGCCACTTCCTGATGCTCCGATTATAACCACAAAATCGCCTTGGCCCACTGACAAATCAATACCATCAACTGCATTAATAGTCTTACTGCCTTGTTTAAATGATTTAACTAAATTCTTAATTTTTATAAGTTCCATATATTTCCTTGTTTTATGCCACATATCAAATGTTATATGTTACATGCTACATGTTATATGATATTATTCCAACTTCCTAAGTGCTTCTTGCGGCTTCATTTTAGCTGATTTAAATGCCGCAACTGTTCCCGAAACAAATGACCCAATAATTGCAGTAAGTACTCCTAATAGCATTATTATGTATGAATATTCCACATTCAACTTAACACTTGTTGCAGTATTGTTCTGGGTAGTTTGAGCAAATCTGCGCATAAATCCTCCGCCACCTTCACCCGTGCTTTGATTAGCAAAATTAGCGCTAAAAGTAATATTATAATGGTTAATTAAATATATCGCTAAAACTCCCAACCCAATACCGATTATCGCGCCAAAAATTCCTAAAACCAAATTTTCTAATATTATTTGGCGAGTAACTAGTCCATTACTCCAGCCTAGTGCTTTTAGGGTTCCGATTTCTCTAACTCTTTTATTAACAGATAATAATGTTAATAAACTGACTATAATGAACGAAGCAAGAACAACTAATATACTTACCAAACCAATAAATTTATTAACTAAATTTGAGGCATTAACTAAACTACCAGAAACTTCTTTGGCGGTACTGGTAGCATCAGTTATTTTTGCCCCGGTAAATAAATTTGCTAGCGATTCACTAGTTTTACTTACCGAATTAGCGTTAGTCGATTTGACTAAAATGACATTAATTCTATCGGATTTTCCTGCTAAGTTTTGCAAATCAACGATAGGCACATACATATCGGCCGTATTAGTATAAAGTTTTGGGTCAATAATACCAGTTACTATTAACTCTTTTTTATTGATGCTAATTTTATCACCAACTTTAGTATTATTTTTGTCTGCATATGATTTATTAATTAATACTTGATCAACCTCACCATCAAAATATTTACCATCTGTAATTTGATCTGGAAGAATTAACCCAATATCAGTTTTTGTAGTATCAACTCCACCTACGGTAAAATTTGTAGTTTTAATGTCCGTTGAAATTGATCCTACATCTTGAGTATAGGTTCGATTTGGTGTTCTAAATGTAGTACTCATCTCTGGTGCATATTCTTTTATGGCTGCATCCATAGCTGCCCTGCCTTCTTCTGATCTTGGGTCAAGCCCTTTAGCTCGTACTGCTTCTTGAGCTTGATCCATCGCCTCTCTAAATTTGCTACTTTGCTCACTCGTTATTTTTTGACTAACCTCAAAATCTTCTCCACCAGTTTGAATTGTTGCCGTTACTTGTGGAATTTTTCCCTCTTGATGGGTTACATTTAAGATAAGACCTGTGGCATATTTTTTTACTAAACTCAGGTCAAGTTTTTTTGTATTTTCGTCAGAAGCAAAAGTCAGTAATGTTCCAGATAAAAAGCTATCATTAACAAATTGATCACCTGGGTTACCTAATTTTGATAAATCAGTTGAGATTCTGCTTTCACTCATTAATTCTGTTCTGGTAGCTTCATCTAAATCCATCATATTGCTGGTACTAACAGACCGAGTAACCATAATATCAGTACCAACATTTTGCAAAGGGTTCAAAACTTTGTCCTGAGCGCTAGATAAACTTTGCGAAACTGCAATAATAATGATAATTATGGCGCTTGATAGTGCTAATCCTAGGGAAATTGTTAAGGTCTTTCCCAGCCTTCTACTAAGCTCAGCCCATAAATACTTTAAATAAAACATGCAAATCCTGTGTTTGGTTAATTGATATTTCTATATTAGTTATTACAAAATTATTAAATAAATATTTCAAAAATCAGTCACAATAATTAAAATGTTAATAAAATAAATATCAGTTATTAAATAACTTTTACTTGCCCCGCATAATTTTATGCAAAGCGGGATTAACTACCATTAACTTATGTTAACTTTACTTGTCCCGCTAAGCTTTATACAAAGCGGGGTTAACCCGCCCGCCATCGCAAGACGAGTTAGCGAAACGTTGCGGGCGTGGCCTCCCCAATAATATCCATCACCATCAAGTCAAGTGCCAATTTTGGTTCGATTTGACCTGTTTTCATTTTTACATCATAATCCAAAAGGGTTTTGTAAATTTCTTTAAGCCTCTCCATTGTATAATTTTTCGCCTGCCCCATCGTCTTTTCTGCTACAAAAGGATGGAGACCACTTTGTTTTAAAATTTCAGTTTTAAGATTTAAATTGTAGCTTTTAGCTTTTAGTTTTTCGCTTTTAGTTTTTTCATCAAGCAAATCTTTTATAATTAAAAGATTGCGAAACTGGTACACTACCATTGTATGAATATAAAGCTCGTTCATACCACTATCCAAAAGCTTATGTAATTCGCTCTGAGCACGTTTTATATTCTTTGCGCCTATTGCATCAATTAAGTCAAAAACATTAGCTGTAACGCGCGCTCTAACTAATAATTCTACATCCTTACTTTTTATCGTGTCATCCCGAACTTGCCTGTCTCGAGTATCCTCGAGAGAATTCGGGATCTCACTTGATTCTGAAATAAATTCAGAATGACAATAAGTAGTAAGTTTGCGAATTTCATTCGATAACCGCCATAAATCATTCCCAACATATTCAATTAATTTATCAACTGCCATATTATCGATCAAACCACCGAGCAACTCAACCTCACCCATAATCCATTTTTTAAGTTCATATGGTTCAAGTAATTTAAATTCTTGTGACTGAGGCTTGCCCTCCGAAGCTTTTTTATCATCCGTAGCTTTAGCGTAGGATGAAGCGGAGGATGGGGGTTTATTTAATTTTTTAAATAATGCAGTTCTTCTATCAACCTTTTCTGATTCATAAATAACTAAAACCGTAGTTTCGGGAATCTTAGGTAAAAACTCAATAAACTGCTCCTGTAACTTTTTTTTGCCATCACTTAATAGATTTTTTATTATAACTAACCTGGTTTTAGCCAAAAAAGGCATAGCAAGTACCATCCGCGTTATCTGCGTATAATCTAATTCCTTATCCGCACAATCCGCGACTGAAAGATTTGTATCTCCCAAACTTGCATCAATAAACCTAGCCTTAATTTGCGCTAGTTTTTGATGCGACCTATATGTATCCTCTCCAAAAAGAAACAATATCATAACTTTATCTTAACAAAAATTTAATAAAAGAAAAGAAAAAGGACGGATTCTACCGAATCCGTCCGAGGTTAGTCCCTTTCGAATATCACTTACTTTTTACGCCTACTTCAATAATCCTACCGTAATCGTTCTTGTTGATAAAGGCGATATTTTCTTTTGGCACCTCAACGATGTTACCTGTACCACTATCCGAATTACTTTCATGACACCGCTGAAACTCGATCGTTTTAATCCTCTCAGTTGCAATAATACCTGTATTATAGCAACTTTTACTGGGGGTTAATCTGACGAGGTCGCCATCTTTCTGGATATCAATTCCTGCCATTTTCAATCCTCCTTTCACTACAGATTTTCGTGCATTTCTGTCATAGGCCATCACCTCCTCGTTCTTATTTAGACTAAGGTGATTTGGAGAATATATATTTGACTGCCTTGCCCAAAAAGGCAATGCCTGCTATAACCGCAATGATAATTGCCAATGGGATGGCGATTATCAGACTCAGTTTGCAGACAAAGAAAAACACAGGTATCAATACCAGGCACAAGAAAATTATCAAGCATCCGGTCAGAAAATCCTTGAATCTAAACATCGTTAATCTCCTTTTCGGTTGTTGACAATCAAATGTCTAACACATTCCTATCTCGCTATTGAATTTGATGATCTCGTTTCTCAAGCTCTCCGTTATGCCGAGAATTGATCGCTGGCTTTGTTCTGATCTAGTATTGAGTCTTACCAGAGCATTGACAAGCGCTATTTTACGTATCTCGTCCGAAAGATTAGTCTTACTCATGATGTTATCCACGAATTCCAGATATACATCATAAAATCCGGCTATGACTATTTCGTTTACATGTGCGAGATGAAGTACCATACGATCAAAGGTTTCTGTTACCATTCCGATAGCTCTAACCTTTAGCTCATCCTTATATGCTATCACGTAAACACGGATATGACCGCCTAGACCTTCGATTAAGTTTTTCCGCGCCTCAATAGCTTTTATTTTTGATTCTTCGATGACTCTGGCATAATCACGGTTACCAGCTGAAAACCACTGGTCAATCACCGATGGAGGTAATGGATGCCTCTCATTGATTTGATCCAATATGAGTAATATTTCATCGAGTGAAAGTCCATTGAGTCGGCGACGGTTAGAAGAAACTTCCAAACCAATAGTCGTTTGAGTCGTAACCATTTCGATCGCAGTTTTGTTATCCATTTTACTTTACCTCCGCATGACCAAGATTTTTTAGCACTATCTCATCGATTTTATCAATAAGATGCTGTTTGGCTTCATCACTTAACTTTGATGACAAAACCTCCTTTTTTAGCAATTCTGCTCTATTTATTGTCTGCATATTGGTTTCATTCTGTAACTGGAATATCATATTTTCATTAGCTAGAGAATTAGAAACCAGTTGTGTGGTCAGATAAGCGCATAACGAAGGTGTTAATAGTTTAGCGTAATTTAAATGTGCCTCTGATGGTAGATTTGCGCTATAATTTAGATGTTTACTTAACTCAAATAAATCACACCTGCTTGTTTTCTGAGTACAAATGGATTCGATGATAGCAAAAAAAGTATATCCCAGATATGTTGTACTTGCAGAGATTATTATTACTATTACTATTGATAAACTTCTTTCTATAAATAATTCTCCAATAAAACAACTGATTAGATCTCCTATATTCATGTTAATGTACCTCCACAATCATCGTTCATTTTAATTTTAACTTTTCAATTTCCGAAAAATAGGGACGATTTGGCGACAAACTAGAGAACTAGCTCATTATCAGGTTGATTCGCCATATTTTTCTTTAAGATATTTTTGTTGTATCTTTTGATAAAATCGGGTTAAATCACATTTGTTAATATTTTTTTGATTAATCATTTGATTTAAAGTATCCAACATCTTGATTTCCTGCTTGGTGCAATAGTTATTCGTTAAGCATGGATGTTTTTTTATCCAATCTAAAAAGTCTTGATGATTTATCTCCTCATGAGTATATTCATTAATAATTCTTAAGATATCTTTAGACAAATAATATAATCTAGCAGTCATATATTTATAATAAAAAAATCCCTAGCGAAAACTAAGGAAAAATTTCCGACAAATTAGCTCTTTATTCGTTTATGTTAGCTATTTATTCGTGTTTAAAAAACTTTTTCTATAATTCTAATATCCAGCTCTGATGGCTCGAGCTTTAAGTAAAAATCAACTAAATTGCCTGATAAGCTAAGAGGTAGTTCTTTTTTAGTTTTAGATTTGATAATTTTTTTGAGCGGTGAGATAATCTTGCTCTGCATCTCATTACGATCGTGATTATAAGCTGACTCGGGTAGGCTAGCGCTAGCTATATTCTTGCCAATATTTTCTAATAACACTTGCAAAACCTCGATTGTTGCCGAGGTACTATGCAATTGTTTAGAAGTTAATTTTTCTCCTTTAATATAAATTTTTTCTTCAACCAAATCAATTAATAAATCTATATGGCTTTTCTCTTTTTCAAGCTTTTCTAATGTACTAAGTTCAGATGCAAACCCTTCAAAATGATATTTTTTAAAACTCACACTACCCTGGGATATAAATTTTGATCTAATCCCTTCTTCAAGATGCTGTTCGATTTTTACCCCTTCCTCCTCAATCCCATCAAGCCATGAGGCATAATCTAACTTGATCTTTTTATCAAATCTACCTTGTAAATAATTAATTATTTCCGATATTTTATCTCTTAATACCCATGAAGGAAATATAGCTAAAATATCTCCACCTCCGCCAGCACCTAATGGTTTAGCTACAATGGAATAATTAAATTCATCTTTGACTTTTCTCTCAAGCTCAACACACAGTTCGTTTGTTCTTATAATATCGTGTCGCAATAAAGGGAAAAAACGACTATATTTTTTAATTGTACTAATAATTTGTTGTGCATCACCAGTTAAAGAAGTTTGGTAGAACCCCGCTATTACTTCTAAACTTATATATCCTAAAAATTGAATGTATTTTTCCCAAATTCGAAAATTATTCTCAATAAAATCTGTTTTATATAACGATTTATTAATAAATTTGTCGGTCATGTCACTTTTAATTTGTCGAAGAATTTGATTTACAAGATTGTTGGTATCTAATTCATAGTTATTTGTTGTTCTTTGCAATTCGTCAGAGCGATACTCTCGTCCAGTATAAATTAAACAATAATCAATAGAGTCAAGTGGATTTTTATCAATATTAAGCAAATCATTTAATCGCGAAAAATAGTAATCAATTTTATCTATACAATCATATTCCGGGTGGATGTTGGCAGGGATAGGCGTGTCAGAGTCGTTAAGTTGGCCAAAACGTTTTTCATGAAACTCAATCAAGGGATAACCATATTTAAGTAACGCCCAAGGAGTTGCATTTCCTGCACATCCACCATGGTAAATACTAAGTAATTTGTGCCCCAATTTAAGCAAATCAAAATATCTAGAATCTTTATAAAAATCATTTATTTTACCATCAGTTATCTTATCTATATCATCAGACTTTAAATTCGAAAAATATAGGTTTATACCTACAGATAAGGCTGTTGCAAACCCAGGAGAAAAACCGCTACTTGATCCTGGCCTAACTTCACTAATAATATGTATTGTAAATTTAGAGAGATTCTTAAATCTATTGTTAAATTTTTCTAAATATTCAAGAACTAATTCCGATGGAAAATACGCATTTTCATCAAACTTAATAAAATTATTTGTATCTGGATCAAAATATAAACAATTACCATAACTATTTTTACTTTTTGATAATTCCAAACCGATAAATATCCTTAATGGGATATGATTGGTGATTGCAATCCCACCTTGTTGACAGGTGTATTCACCAGCCCAAAGAATTTTCCCCGGGGCGCTCACCACAACCGGACATTTACTAAAAAAATCCCCATACACTTGTGGGAAGTGCTTTTGTAGGGATTTCGAATTCATGGTGATACGATTATTCATATCACCCACAATTTATCACTTTTTCCAGCTAAAGTCAATCCCTTCTTTACTGTTAATTCTTTCCTGTTAATTATTGTTATAATTAAACCTAACCACTATAACAGCGATAGTGTTTATAGTGGTATTGTGGTTGTTGGAAAGTAATCAGCAGTAATCTGACAAATTACTTTCCTATTATCTCCAGAGTACTTTTTACCGAGGCATTATCAGTATTAATATATTTAATATCTTTAGTAATTGTTTTTAGGCCACTAATAAATTCATCTGCCCAAGAAGGAGCGAGTACTGCCACATCTGCAAAATCAAGTTCTAGCGGTTCCTGTTTATCAGATAAAATATAAGCCTTGGTTACCAAAAAAGCTTCCCTACCAGCTGGACGAGAAATTAACATTTTACCAAATCTATCCATTTTTATTGTCATACAAATCTCCGATTTGTTTCCTACTAATTACAAATTAAACTAATTACGAATCATTTCTAAAAACAAATAGCTGCGATTGTTCCTTCGATATTTTCGTCGCTATTTTCAAAAACTAACTTATAATCTGGCTTATCAATAATTACTTTAGCTTTTCCAGAATGAAACATTAATCCCCATCTATTTTCTTGCATAATTTTACTAACAAATTTTAAACCATTACCACGCTTTTCAGGAGCTCTGCCAGAAATTGTTTGGGTAAAAGCTACATTAATTGCTTTTAAATCATCTGCAATTTGAGGTATAACTTTTTGAATAGTTTTTTTAATACCTTGCCCCCGATCAGCTAAAACAATAATCTTATTTTCAAAATCGTAATTAAAATAAATTCCCGGGATATCTCGCCAATTTCCTAAATTGTGATCGTATGAATTGTTGCCAATTTCTCCTACAACAGCCGTTAAAAGTGATGAGATGTTTATATTATCAACATTTTTTTCTAAAATAATTCTAAATTTGTCCAATCTACCAAAAAAAACATCTCGATTATCACAATATTTATCGGGATTTATTTTTATTGGTTCATTTAATTCTGACACAAATTGATAAGCATTTTTAATTATTATATTTTTTGTATCAATCATAGCCCTATTATACCCATTTCTCTTGACAAAAGCAAGAATTATGGTTTAGCAACTAGTTATTTAATGCTTAATACAAAATCAATTAATTGTTTTTTAGCTACCTCAAAACCCGATAAAATTAATGGTTGTATTTTATCAATTTTATCAATTGCCTCGAGAGATTTTTCTAAAAAAATCACCTTATCAATCTCCACGCCAAATTTTTTAATTGCGCCACTATGTAGTTTTTTTAAACTCAAATTTTTATTTTTTTTAGCGATCCAATAAAGATCAAATATATGTTTCGATCCAACATTTTCATAAAGTGCTAATATCTTATTTTCTGCAACAGATTTAACACTATCAACTCTTATGTTAAATTCCTTAGATATTTTTTTATCCATTAATTTACCAAAGGGAAAATAAACAAATTCTAATTTAATAATATCTTTATCGGAAAAAATTAGATTAAAAATCTGACGATTTTTATCTTTTTGATATTTTATCTGTTTTATTTTAAAATTACTTTTTAATTTATTAATCTCACCTAGCAATACTTCATCACTATAAAGGTCATCAGAAAAAAAATCTAAGTCTTCACTTAAGCGATGTTTTAAATAAATTTCTGCTAGCGCCGTACCACCAGTAAAATAAAAATTATGACTAAAAAAATTGCTCCTAGATAAAAAGTTAAGAATTTGTATTTGTTTATTAGTTAGAATTTTCATTATTAAAATATAGTTTAATCGCTTTTTTTCTATACGGAGAAATATTAAGTTTATTAAGGTTTTTGACCAACACTTTTTTATCTAACCCTACCCAATCAGCCATTTGAGCTTTACGCTCTAAATACCATAACAAAACTTTAGGATCACTAAGATCTTTTTTACTAATTTTATAATCCCAAATTGAGATATCATTTAGCATTTTCATACCTTAATTATACCCTTTTACCTTGACAAAAGCAAGATTTTATGATATAATTTCTTGTTAAAGTCTGAATATTGTATATTTCGATAATCTCAGGCTAATGTTCATTAAAAAACTGATATTTATTCTTACGAGGCAAATTGCTCATAATTACATATATTATGTTCAGCTTGCTTCGTAAGAAGTAATATTATCAAGGAGGGAAACTCAAATGTCAGATCTCAATTTTACCCTCAAGTTCTATGACGGGGACGGCACGGTAATGGTTTACCATGTCAGCCAGAAGGAAAAAAATTTTTCCCTGGTAGAGGTCATCATCACCGGTAGCTGGGGATACGGGCCAGAGGAAACATGGTACCAATCTCTAGACGACCTACGTGAGAAGTTGGGAGAATCCCAGGAATGGAGCTGGCTTAATCACTTCTGGTTCGATGGCCGATCACTTGATGAAGTGAATGGCAAAACGGTGCGCTTTCACTACAAGTCCCCATTCTCCATCACTATCGAAGACGAAAACGGTAATGACACAAAAACCGTCTTTGATCATGAGGGACTAGAAGCTCAAAAAAATGAGCAAAAGCAGTTCGCCAACATGCAGCTGCAGACGCTCAAAAGGATGGGTTACTCCGAAAAGGAGGCATCGAGCATCATTGGCTCGGCTGGACCCGGTAGAGCCGTAGAGGCAGCACAATGGGCAGCAAAAAACTGCCCTATGTGCGAGACCGAGGTTAAGTGGGACGCGCTCATGATGGTGCTCAGTGGAGCATTGACATCAGGAACCGGCTACGATCGATTGGTCGTTGCTATTGAGTCTCTCGGATTCTCTCGCGTCCCAGCCTGCGGATCCAGAACAGGGCTTGTAAAGTTTCTGAAAGGTGCCCGGGCAGCAATGTTCTCCCCAACTTTCAGAAGAAACGGTGGAGGACGACCAGTCGTCATCGACCAAGTTCCGGCATAAATCAACCAACCCGCTAAAGCATAATGCATCAAAAACATGTGCTAAGGCGGGTTTTTTCTTTGCCAAAATTTTTGCAAAAAATCCAATTTTTTGCTATAATATAGTTATGCTCAGTAATACAACTTTCAGAATGTTTTAAAGATTTATTAAATTTTTGAAAAGACTTATCGATATTATCTGGGTTTATAATATGGTGATAGCTAGGAAGATATTAAACATTAATAAAAATTTAACTGGAAGGTTGACCCCGTATAGCTACTACGTGATTATACGGGGTGAATATACTGAGTATGAAAATAAAATTTCGAAAAGAAATTTTTTGGGACACTGACCCTAAAACGATTGATTATCAAAAACATGCTATTTATGTTATTGGTAAAGTAATAAAATGGGGCAATCTTAGTGACTGGCAAGAACTAAAAAAAATTTACTCAACAAGGAAAATAAAGGCTACAGTCAAAAAATTATGTGATCTTGACAACAAAGATAGAAATTTTATACACATGGTTTATGACATTCCTTTACAACAATTATGTACCAAGAGGCAGTTCGCTCAAAACTTATCTCCTTTCTACAATCGCTCGCAAAGATAAAAGAAATTAATAATTTTTATCTAGCTGGCGGCACTAGCTTGGCTTTGCAAATAGGACATCGAGAATCTATCGATTTGGATTTTTTTAGCTATAAAAAATTTTCTAATAAATCTTTAAAATCAGTTCTTGAACAAATTGGAAAATTACAAATCATTACTGATGAACCTAATACTCTAAACTTAACAATCGATAGAATAAAGCTGAGTTTTTTTTATTATCCATATAAATTAATCCTTCCTACTTTGAGGTTTAAAGGAATTAATATTGCCGATAAACGAGATATTGCCGCAATGAAATTAGAAGCAATTGCAGGCAGAGGGAGTAAAAAGGATTTTATTGATATATATTATCTTTGCCAAAAATATTCTTTAGAAAAAATTTTGGCATGGTATAAAAAAAGATATAAAAATCTTAGTATCAACCAATTTCATCTCATAAAAAGTTTAACTTATTTTGTAGATGCAGAAAATGATCCAATACCAAAAATGCTCAAACCAGTCAACTGGACTCAGGTAAAAGAAGAAATTATTAAAGAAGTAAAAAAATTGGTGTAAAATAATCTTATAGTCAGGATAAAAGTTCTATCTCGAAATTTTCCAAAGCATATCAAAAGTGTCTTTGTAACTTTTGGCGACTTTTTCGTTTTCGATTAACACCATCACTGGCTCATCACCCCAAATTTGGATTATCACACAATCCTCAAAAATCGCTGTACTCGATGGCATCTCAAATTTTTCAGGTAAAGATTTTATCTCAATATATTCAAAATTTTTGAATGCTTCCTGCGTTTTATCCTCAATCGGCTCGTAAAGTTGCACCATATATTTTATCTTTTTTTGTGCTCTTTTTTTGTGCCAAATTTCGCTATAGTCACCCATATTTTTAAAATACCACCCAGACGCACCTAAAATTCTAATTTCACCACCAACCCGAGTCCGTCTGATCATAAATTCTCTCGCCTGAATCACCCCTTCGCTTCCAGACCAAATTTGAATAAACTGCTTATTGGTAGTTTTTTGTTGTAATTTTTCTAAATCAGGAATAATCTTTTTAGCAATATTAAAATTGTTTTCCACCATCTCCAGTATTCTTTGTGGTGAAGCAGCGCTATAAAATCTCCTGCCCTTTTTGCGAATGTATGTAACCAAATTTTTTTCCTCAAGATGCTTAAGAGCAGTATATACTATCTCGCGATGATAATGGGTTTTGCTGATAATTTTTCCGGCCGGCGTCTCACCAATCTCGAGTAGTGCTAAATATACATTGGCCTCTTTATCATTAAATCCCAATTCGATTAATTCATTTTTCATCTTCCCTCCGTGATCCTCTTATTAAAATATTTAATTCTATTTAACCCTTTAATCTTATTAAACACCATCTAACCAACTTTGTCAAATAAAATACTTGACAAACTAGTTAAAATATGATATAATTACGTTGTTAAGCTGAGAATATGAGAGTATTTAAAGCTTGGCAAATTAACAACAAAATACCCTATCCTCAGGGTTAAGAGGAGGAGAATACATATGCTGATTAATTATCGTGATATCCTGGATTGTTTTGATCAGAAAAACGGTATTCCGACCTCTTGTTTCTATCAAACCAACAATGTGGGCTTAATGGTCAAAACGGGGGTCTAGTTTCCTAATATTTGTTCGAT
>CAZXAY010000005.1:0-35645 GCA_964638435.1 uncultured Candidatus Saccharibacteria bacterium
TGAGGGACGAGGTCGCTCAGACTCGGGGAGAGCAGCAACGAAGGATCTCATCAAATAGAGATTCTTCACTTGACGTTCAGAATGACAAACCGCGATTTTTCGTACCCGAAAAATCGTTAACTGGTGACAACGCCGCCATGATCGGTATTGCTGCAGCTTACCGCATAGCACTAGGCAAAAAACCAACACCTTGGTATGATGTAAATGCTGATAGTAATCTTAAATTAGGTTAATAACAGTTAACAAAAGTTAATAGAAGTTAACAATAGTTACATAACAAGAATGAGATTAAATAACAGTTATTAACTCTTATTAACCGATATTAACTGTTATTAACCAAGGATGTATATGAACGACTTGTCTACTACCTACAATCCCAAAGAAGTTGAAGACAAAATATATGCTTTTTGGCAAAAAGGTGGTTATTTTAATCCAGACACAAAAATTAAAAATTTACTCTCGTCCCGAACTCGAGTCGAGGGAAAATTAAAAATTAAAAATTATTATAGTATCGCCATTCCTCCTCCAAATGTAACTGGGTCGCTCCATATGGGTCATGCACTAAACAATACTCTCCAAGATATATTAATTCGTCGCGCTCGCATGCAAGGCAAATCAACACTTTGGATCCCAGGCACCGATCACGCTGGCATTGCAACTCAAAATGTTGTGGAAAAAAAGTTGCGCAAAGAGGGTAAGTCCCGCCATGATCTAGGCCGCGAGAAATTTGTAGAACAAGTTTGGGATTGGAAGCAAGAATATGGTGGTAAAATTATTGATCAATTAAAAAAATTGGGTTGTAGCTGCGATTGGTCACGCGAACGTTTTACCATGGATGACGATTATTCCAAAGCCATCGAACACGCCTTTATGCATTATTATAACAAAGGTTGGATTTACCAAGGTACCCGCGTTATCAACTGGTGTACTCGTTGCTGGACATCCATCTCAGATTTGGAAGTTGACCATGTTGAAGAAAAGGCAAAACTTTATTATTTTAAATACGACAAAAAATTCCCAATAACTATTGCCACAACAAGGCCCGAGACTAAACTAGGCGACACAGCCGTAGCCGTTCACCCCAGTGATAAACGTTACAAAAAATATATTGGCAAAATTTTTGAAGTAGGGTTCGCTGGCATTAAACGCAATATCAAAATTATTAGTGACAAGGATATTGACCCTAAGTTTGGTACTGGCGCACTCGGAGTTACTCCAGCGCACTCATTAATTGATGCTGAGATAGCCGAAAAAAATATTTTACCAATAATCCAGGTTATTGATCAAAAAGGTCAAATGACTAAAGAAGCTGGAGAGAATTTTGTTGGTTTAAAAGTTTTAGAAGCTCGCCAAATTGTTATTGCTTGGCTAAACAAAGAAAAATTATTAGAAAAAACCGAAGATATTACTCATAACCTAAGTATTTGTGACCGTTGCAAACGCCCACTTGAGCCACAACCAAGCGAACAATGGTTCTTAAGCATGAAAGAATTAGCCAAACCTGCCATCGAAGCGATAAAAAAAGATAAAGTTAAATTTTATCCAATTCGTTGGAAAAAAGTAACTCTTGATTGGTTAGAGAATATTCACGACTGGTGCATATCTCGTCAGCTTTGGTGGGGGCACAGGTTGCCTGTGTGGCAACCTGAACTAAAAACTAATAACGAAAAACTTAAAACTACTGATATTTATGTTGGTGATAAACCACCAAAAGGTTGGATTCAATCAGAGGATGTACTTGATACTTGGTTTTCTAGCGCTCTTTGGCCATTCGCCACGCTTGGATGGCCAAGAGCTTGCGCTGAAACTAATAACTCAAAACTAAAAACTAAAAACTATTGTATAACCAAAAATGATACAGATTTGGCAAAATTCTTTCCTACAACCACACTCTCAACTGCTCGAGATATTGTTTATCTTTGGGTAGCTCGCATGATTTTTTCATCTTTAGAGTTTATGGGCGAAGTACCTTTTAAAGAAGTTTATATCCACCCTACTGTTTTTAATAAAGAAGGCAAAAGAATGAGTAAATCTCTTGGAACTGGGGTTGACCCATTAGAATTAATCGAAAAATATGGCACCGATGCCACCAGGTTCGGCCTCGCCTTTCAAGACACTGGCACACAAGATATGAAGTTTTCAGACGAACATATATTAGCTGCCAAAAAATTTGCTAATAAAATGTGGAATGCTTCTCGTTTTGTCATACAAAACACACAAATCGACACGAATAATGACACTAATAAACAGCGAATTAATAGTCATCCTGAGGTAAATCCGAAGGATCTAGATTCTTCGGCTAAATCGCCTCAGAATGACATCAAACCAGAAACGTCAGAGGATGAAGCAATATTATCCAAATTAAACTCCGTTATTAAATCCACTGATGAGAATTTGGATAAATTCCGTTTTGGACAAGCCGCACACGAACTTTATGACTTTTTTTGGCATGATTTTTGTGACAAGTATTTAGAAGAATCTAAAATGCAATTAGAAGACGCAAAACTCAAACAAAATACTCAACACATTTTACTTTACACCTTAGTTATCAATCTTAAACTCCTTCACCCATTTATGCCATTTATCACTGAAGAAATCTACCAAAACTTGTTACATGTTACCCATTCGATTGACTCAGGACAAGCATGTTACAGGTTACATGAAAAATCAATCATGATCTCTGACTGGCCATCTCAAAATTAGAAAATAGTTGTTAGAAAATGGATATTAGTAATGGAAATTTGATTATGGAAAATAGAGGTTTACGCTTGATTAACTAATTTCCATCGTCTATTACTATTTTCCATTTTCCAACAACCAATTTCAATTTAAGCAATTTCTAGCAACCAATTTTAATTTAGAAATTATTAAATAACTAATTTTAAAATATGTGTTCTGTTCTGTGTATGTTTGTGTTTAAGTAATCTATATGAACAAATTTTTAATACGACAACCTCATAACAATACAGTAAGGGAATTTTTTGCCAAAGAGCATAAACAATTTATGCTAATTTTTAGTATTACAATCATATTTGGGCTTGGCCTGACTCATTGGGCAAATGCGACTTACAATAAAAATTATAATTTAGCTGCTAACAATCCTGAGCAAGGTATGGGTTCGGTTTTAGGAGCCTATACAAATATTTTAGATCAAACCAATAAACCAGCTGATACACTACTTTTTGAAGGCATAAATTTAATTAAAAAAGATCAAACCGAAATTGCACTACTTACCTTAGAAGAAGCTGTCAAACGTGATCCTAATTACCGCGACGCCGCCCTCTATACTGGATATACTTACTTGCGCCTAGCGCAGGAACAAACAAACATAAAAACTGAAAAACAAAAAAACTCTAATTCGCTTTCTAATTCGTCCGATGATTCGTTATCCATTCGTAATTCTTTAGCCAAAGCTAAAGAATATTTGGAGAAAGCCCGTGATATCGACCCACTTTATGCTAAAACCCATGAATACTTGGCTGTTGTTTACCAATTGCTCGGTGACACTCAAAACACCGATCTCAGCCTAAAACGTGCTCAGGACTTTGCAAAATAGTCTTGACATTATTTTCTAGCGTATATATAATGTATATATAAAGGAATAATCAAAAGTATGACAACAGTTATTAATTTTAAAACTGACAAAAAAATTAAAACTCAAGCTCAAAAAATTGCTGGGGCAATGGGGCTTAATTTGAGTGATGTTCTCAATATCTACTTAAGAGGGTTTGTAAAAAGAAAAGAACTATATATCAGCTTAAACAATGATGAATCGAATCCTTCTGATGAACTGCTCGAAGCAGTAAAAGAAGCTCAGGTAGAATATAAAAGTGGTGGAATGAAAGGTTTTAAAAACATCAACGACCTAATAACCCATCTAGAACAAATCTAAATCATTATATGAATATCTTTACTTCCAAAAAATTTGAAAAAATGTTTAAAAAATGTCCTCAAGAAATAAAAAACAAATTTATTGGAAGATTAAAGATATTTAAAGTCAATAAATACAACCCCATACTTAATAATCATGCCCTTCCAGGTAAATTATTTGGTCTTAAAAGTATTAATGTTTCTGGAGATTATAGAGCTATCTTTGAGGAAAAACCAGAAGTTATCATTTTTATAGCAATCGGAACTCACAGTCAGTTGTATAAATAATCTTAATAGAACTTACACGTTTCAATGCTGTCATCCTGAACTTGCCTGTCCCGAGTATTCTCGAGGGGTTTCAGGATCACTCGAGATGCCGAATCGAGCTCGACATGACAACCGCGTAAGTCATACTTAAATAAAAACAAAATTCAAGAGATTAATTCTAACTAATGCGGTAGTAGGTTGACAAATTGATTCTAATAGTATACAATAATAGTATATTATGAGAAACAATAATTTATCCAAATCCAGTAAAATAATTTCTTTGGTAGATGACCTACCTTATTTTAATTTAACTAATTTACTAGGAATAGAAAAAAATAAATCTTACTTAAAAATTCTACTTTCACGCTACAGTAAATCAGGTAAAATTATTAGATTAAAAAAAGGATTTTACGTCACCAAAAAATACATAAACGAAATTCAGATGAAAGGGATATTCTCTGACTATCAGGAATTTATCGCCAATATTATTTACGAACCATCTTATTTAAGTTTAGACTATATTTTGTACAAAAATAATCTAATGAGCGAAATTCCCAACAATTTTACTTTAGTAAGTAAAAACAAAACTGCGGTTTTTAGCAACGATTTTGGCAATTATTTTTATCATAAAATTACTAGTAAACTATACCGCGGTTTTGAAATAAATAGCGATAACTGTTATAATATCAATAGAGCTAGCAAGTCTAAGGCACTATTTGATTATCTTTATTTAAGAAAAAACCAGATTACAGATTATGATAGTTTTATCGAGTTAAGATTAAATTTAGATAATTTGTTTAAAAAAGACCTTAACGAGATAAAAAAATATGTTGACATCGAAGGTTCAAAAAAAATGAAGATAATATTTGGGTTACTGAAGGAAAAAAATGCATAACATTGTTAACCTGAAAACATTTACGAAATGTAATAAGGTTAGAGTTGTAATGACTGTTAACTAAAATGAGTTGGCACAATAAATATGAGAAAAGTATTGTTAGCAAACAATGAAATATACCATGTTTTAAACAAAAGTATCGCAAAGTATAAAGTATTTAATAATGAATCCGATTATTTGAGAATGGTTAACATGCTGCGTTACTATACTATTCAAAAACCTTTAATGAGATTTTCTCAATTTAATAAGTTATCTTCGAATGAACAAAAGATTTTTATTATAAAAAATTACACCTCAAATACTCAATATCTGATAGATATTTTAAGCTATAACATTATGCCGACACATATACATTTAGCTTTAAAACAATTATCAGATAATGGTATTTCAAACTATGTAAAAAATATATTAATAAGTTATTCAAGATATTTTAATACAAAATATAAAAGAAAAGGACCACTATGGGAAGGTCGTTTTAAAAATGTACATGTTAATGATGAATACCAATTACTTCACTTAACCCGCTACATTCATTTAAATGCTGTCAGTGCTGGACTTGTGGAAAAACCCGAAGATTGGTTGGCATCGTCGTATAATGAATACATAAGTAAAGTACCAAAACAAGACATGATTTGTAAATTTGGTGGATTGATTAATATTAAACCAGAAATCTACAGGAAATTTGTAGAAAATAGAATTGCATACCAAAGACAACTTTCGAGGATTAAAAAGTTGATTCTTGAGTAAAAATAATAGATCGCAACAATATAAACCTGAAAACATTTACGAAATGTAATAAGGTTAGAGTCATTGCATACGAAAATATTGATGTATGCAGTATTAAAATTGATTTAGAATCCTTGATTGACGACGACAACTTTATTAAAAATCTAAGCAAAAATATTAAGAAAATTATAGAAGTTAAAATTAAAAACAATTTTTAGTAATGCACAAAATACTTATTTGTGATATAATATTAACAGCAGATATAGCAGATAATCAAAGTAGATTAAACGAATGAATTTACAGCAGATTAAGCAGATTTTAACAGCAGATATAGCAGATAATCAAAGTAGATTAAACGAATGAATTTACAGCAGATTAAACAGATTTTAACAGCAGATATAGCAAATTATTTATAACTGATTAAGTGGATAATTTGACAACAAATAAAATAGATTATTAGAAGATTTAGCAGATATTGTGGAGTTTATAAATGGAAGATGGTTTGTATAACGATTTAACTTATCAGATTATTGGCGTGTCAATGAAAGTACATACTACATTAGGTCCAGGTTTTACTGAAAATATTTATCAAAAAGCACTCGAAAAAGAATTGTTTGATAATAAATTAGATTTTTTTACACAAAAAGTACACAAAGTAATTTATAAAAATATTGAGGTTGGAACGTATAGATCAGATTTATTTATTGCTAATAAAATTATTGTTGAGTTAAAAGCCGTTGCGGAATTAGATCTGCATTTGGCTGGCGCACAGTTGATTTCCTATCTAGCTGCAACAAAAAGTAAAGTTGGTTTAATCTTTAATTTTGGACAAAGAAAATTAGAATACAAAAGAATCATTTTACCCAAAAAATTACAGTAAATATCCATCTGCTTAATCTATCGTTTTATCTGCTACATCTGCTGTAAAACTGTTGTAAAAATCTGCTACATATTATCCGTTTAATCCATTGTTAATATTATCTGTTTAATCTGCTGTAAAGGAGGGGAAGTGCTAAAAAACTTTTCTAAAATATTTTTGGTAGTTATACTATCTGTATTTTTTGTTGGAGGGATTAGTTCATTTCTTCCAAAAGCATATGCGGAAAACAGTGTTGTTAATTCGCAACTACAAACTATCTTAGGTGTAGATGAATACCTTACAAAAGTTACAAACGATCTAAAAAATTCTAGGGAAAATCCAGTTATTGGTGTTAACGGTCAAATTAATTATTCTGTGCCAACTGAAACTGCAAAGGGTTATTATAGAGTAGTTGTTAATTCTAAAAATAATCTTAGAGAAGCATATATGATTCTTGCTCAAAATAGTTATGATAAAAATAAATGGCAGGTAAGTTATGATAAATTAAAAAAAATGATAGATGATACTTCAAAAGAGTTAGTTCAAAAGCTGGGGAATGATTATGTTGTCAGAATGGTTGATTCAGATAATCTAGAAATTAAATACTCTGACTATTATGTTGATCCTAGTACATCAGCTACAGAACAAAAAGAACAAAAAAAAGAAATAGCAAAAAAGATTGCTACTCAACAAACTAGTTCTTCTACCGAAGCCGCAAAAATGAGTGCTCCTCCAACCTCTGGTACCTGCTGGAATAAATGTGTGGAAAAAAATGGTGGTCTATTGGAAGGAATTTTTGGTGGATTAGATAAACAATTTCAACAAATGATTTGTAATGTTCAATGTATAATTGTGGGCATAATGATCGACATGTTAAATATGCTGGAAAGTTTTCTTGGTCAAGTACCCATATAACTATATAACTAAAATTTATGTCAAACTTACTTATTGATCATATCAACAACGTTGGAATCGGAGAAACATGGAAAGCTATACTAAATTTAGTAGATTATTTAGTGGTAGCTTTTTTAATATTTATCTCTTTTACGAATATATTAAAAATTCAAATTGATACTTACGCGGTTAAAAAAACCATTCCTAGTTTAGTATTAGGCGTTGTATTAGCCAATTTGAGTTGGTATATTTGCATAATGATTGTCGATTTTGCTACCTTACTTGTCGAGTGGGAACGCCAACATATGGTGATAAATATGCTCAAAGGTACTACCTCCGCAGATTATATTGATCAATATTTTAGTGACGGTCTTGCTGGTGCCTCTTCTCATAAAGGAGGGTTTTTATCTTTAATGTTTACGGCTATATTTAAACCACTACTTGACGCAAATGATAATAACGGTCTACTAAATTTAATGTTAATTATTGGAGGTGTAGCAGGAGCTGGAGTTACTGGTGGTGTAAGCTTATTATTAACAGCAGGTGCTCTGCCTGGTATATTCCAAACATTATTCGGAGCTTTATTAATGCTGATAATGTTACTTTTATTACTCTTTACCTATTTTATGTTTATTATCCGTCTAATAGTTATTGACATGTTAATTATTGCCTCACCACTGGCTTTTTTGTGTATTGGATTCCCCATGACACAAAAATTCTTCCAGCAATGGTGGAGCCAATTTGCCCGTTGGGTTTTTATGGCCCCATTGGCATTTTTTATGTGGTCATTAGGGATTGTTATTGCCCTTACTATGGAAAATAAATGGGGGGGAGGTGGTGGCAACATAGTTACCGGGATTATCAAATACGTAATGCTCGGTGCTTGTTTATACTTTGCCATCAAACTACCATTTACCCTTGGTGGCGGTGTAATGAATGCTTGGGGTGGTTTTGGTGCAAAATTAGGTAAAGGATTAGGCCTAGCTGCCAACAAAAAAATTGGAGATTGGAGCCAAAGACAAAAATGGAGTGGTGGTAATAGAATTGATTTTGGTACTATTATTGGTGTTGGCCAACATTTTAAAAAACAACAAGAAGATGCTTGGGTAGAGAGTACTGGAGTTGGACAAAAAGTTGGTGCTGGGATTGCCGGCCTTCCAGGCAGAATTAAAGCTCAAGGTGGGAATATTTTAGAAACAATAAAAGATGGTGGCGTTTTAGGCAGAGAGTTTAAAGCTGAAGCTGCTCAATCGTCAATTGATAATGTTATGAAGAAGGTTGAATCTTCTACCAACAATGGTGCATATGATCCCGATCAAGTTAAAAGATATCTTAAAACTTCTCTCGAGGGTAGAGGTAATTTAGATGAAGACAAAAAGTTTATGGCCATTGCTGGTATTATGGGTGTTGACATAGGGGACTTGCAAGAAAAATTTATGAAAACGCATGGGGTGAATAGCGGTAATCTAGCTTTTATTAAAGCTTGTGCCGCTAAATCAAAACAAAGTGTTAATAATCCCAATTTTAAGTCAACAGCTGTGCCGTGGGTAATGGAATATACACTCGACAGTAAAGGGAATGTACAACAAGCTAATCTAGAAAAAGCCATTGACGATACAGCGAATCAAATGCATAATAGTAATTCCCAGCTAAGAGGTAGTGTTGCTCAATCCGCTTTTGCTAACATATCTAAAGAAAGTAATCCAGAAAAATGGACGTCTCAACAACAAGCTTCGTTTCTTCTCCTTAAACAATTAAATAGCGAGGGTGATCACAGGGGATATGACCATAACGAATTTAATAAAATTTTAAGTAAAGTAATGGGTTCAAACAGTCCTGTAGTCAATCAATTAACCCAAGATAAATTTAGATCATTTGAAGATATTGATATTAACAATACCCCTGCAGTTAAAGCTGCAATCCAAGGAGAAATTGACATTACACTCGATCCAAAAGTAACGATAGGTGATGCAAAAAAAATTTCTGCTGCACATTTTCTTAATTGGCTCCGTAACCATCGCCAAGATGTATTAACAAAAGCTGGTATCTCTGACAGCAAAATGCAAGAAGCATTAAGCCAAATAAAAATATCCCCAATTATGGCCATTACTCCAAAACTCAATATAGTTCCTAATGCAAAACTTGCAGAAGTCGCCAAAATTAGAGGAATTAATGATTCAGACATAATTAAAAAATTAAATGACATTGATGCTTTACCTAATGAATTAGACCTAGAGGACGAAATACAATTGAATAAGGCAATTGAGGTTCACGAAAAACATGGTGAGCTTGAAGGACATTTAGAAAAAGTATTTGCTGGACACGATAAATCTATAAAAGATATTTTTAAAACAAGTGGTGACTTAAGAGATGTTAATATTAGACAAGAAATCGATAAACAACGCGCAAGTTTAACAACAGCAGGAATGAATCATTCAAATATTGAAGAACATATTAATTCATTAGAAAAAATACAATCCAGTATGCAAAAAATTGATAGTACGCGTGATAGAGTCAAACAATATAAAACTTCTAAAGATAATGTAAAAAAGTTTATGGAAGGTGGTTCTAGCACACCACCCCCTGGACCAGATGCTAATACTGGTGGGGGGGGAATATAGTCTAATCAATTATATTTTCTGGAGATATTAAAATATGGTTCTAATAACTAAAGAAGCTCGCGAGCTGGCTTTAAAAGAACAATTAAATAACATTGAGCATGCTATTAATAAACTACAGGAATATCAAGATTCAACACTATCTGATTTACCTGAAGATTTATTAAAATTGATTAAAAGTATTACTGTTTTGCCAAAATTCAGTTCAACTGGATTAGAAAAAGTCAGTAGCATTCTTGATAATCTGTACATTTGCCGCTTTATTGCCAAAAAAGTATTAGCTGGTGAACCACTACCAGGAGAAGAACCCCCAGTAGAAGGACAAAAGAACATAGTGATTGAAGAACTAAAGAACAAAGAGACTAAAGAACCGATGAATCAAAACGCAATACCGACACCAAGGCCTAGACAAAAAACACAAGAACAAATAAACCAAAACATTAATCCTGCACCCCGACCAAGACCGAAAGCACCAGAACAAAGTATCACTGGAACCCCAGTAGAAAAGCAAAGCTCTCTACGGGGCAATGCACAAGAACAAAAAAATCCTACAAGAACTCCAATAAAAAAACAAAATCAGCCATTAATCAATCTCCAAGATATATCGCATATCAAACCACCTGAATCTAAACAAACGACAAGAACTGTGAGTAGTGAGATGAGAGCCGTGAATCAATCAGCTGTTCCCAATATTCCAACTAAAAAAACTGACCCACTTGATCCATTCGAATAACCCAAAAAAGTCTTGTTTTATATATAGAATTATAGTATACTAAACCTGAAATAACATATAATAAAGAGGTTTTATGAACCCTGGTATGGATTTTCATCCAATGGATGAAAATAAATTAATGGGAAAAAGTCCAAGTGGTGCCTATACTCGATTTAAAGAACCTAGCGAGCTCACTCAGCAAGAAGCTATGACTATTTTTGTGTTAGAAGAAGAACTAACAAAAAATAGAAATTTAACAGATCCTCAAAGAGGTAAACTTGAAGAAGAACTGCTAAAACTCCGCGAAAAAGAAAGATTTAAGGAGAATAAAG
Organism: uncultured Candidatus Saccharibacteria bacterium; assembly: GCA_964638435.1. GTDB lineage: Bacteria > Patescibacteriota > UBA1384 > JAMDBS01 > CAZXAY01 > CAZXAY01. The sequence continues at coordinate 11,174 of CAZXAY010000005.1, forward strand.
AAGCTTCAGATTTGTTTAAAATTGGCGCTGGTTGGAAAGCAATATCGGAAAATAAACAAAAAATTCATCAAATTGAAAATGAATTATTAACTGGTAATTTATCTGACAGAGAAAAAAATGAAAGAATAAAAAAACTTAAAGAACTTAGAGAAAGTGAAATACCACTAGACGGAGAACAATTTAAAGTATTGCTAAAAGATATTATCGGTAATTTAAAATCTCCAGCCTTAAAAAAATTCATTGTTGAAAGCTGTGTTTTTGATCTTAATATCACTACCAATGATGAATTAAATATTGATACTAACAATGGATCAGATAAATTTTTAATCTCCTTAAGTCCCAAAGCATTTTATGAAGAAAGCCAAACAAAGATCGTTGATAAATTTGGTATAGAAAGATCATTTAAATTTTTTAATGCCGGCAAAGTAGCCTATTTAATTGGCCAGGCCATAGGTCATATTTTTGTGGAACCAGAAAATTGGAAAGATGTTAAACCACAAATACAGTTTACTCATGAAGGTAAAATGGGCTCATGGGAAGACTTTGTAGCATTTTGTATTAGCAGCCCAAGTGAGGCAGAAAAATTATCACCTGCAGCATTTAAATTTTTTCGACAACGTTTAGACGGGCTCAAAGATAAAAAAATTCCATTAAAAAAAGAAAAACAAAAAATTAATACGTCAAAGTTTGAACTTGATTTAAGAACTGATGCCGAAAAAGATCACTGTGTAGATAAACATGATATTATTACCAAAAGATTAGTAGAAGGCACAATGCAGAAATTTGGTACTGCCAAATATGATAAAGCAACAATGTGGGCGATAAAGTGGAGTAAAATTAAAAAATTACTTTGGGTTGAAACTGATTGGGACTTAAGAGCTGTGTCAGAATTAGAAAACAAAGAAGTTTCGCGTATTAAAGCTCGTCAAGAGGGTATAGTTGATCGTGACAAATCGCTAAGACAATTACTAAATCAAGGGGGAGATAATATTGGCGCAACAGAACGCTTTATGCTTAGAACAATATTATTAGCTGATATGGAATTTGAGGATTTTTCTAATGAAAGAATACCTATTTATCTACAAGCCTGTGACTACTTGTACCGTGAAACTCATGGTGAGGAAATTACCCAAAATAGTTACAACTTTATCGTCCGTCTGCACCGCAATAGTAATGCTAAAGGCAGACGCGGTACCAAACCTTGTGAGTATCGTAAAGTAGAAATTGGCGAAGTTTATAGTTTTTTTAACCCTTCAATAGGCACCTACTCTGATAAAGTTGCTACGAGCGAAGTTTATGTTAGAAAATCACGTCATAAATTAATGGGTGACGTTTTAGAAGAGGTTAACACCTTCTCGGGGCGTGAAATTTCTAGTGTTTCTAAAGAATTTTTAGAATATCTTAAAATCGAGGACCGTCACATCGGAATTGACGAAACTTGGGGTAAAAATCAAGGCAAATATGGTCCAGGGAACCAGTATAAAAGCGCAACAGGTAATTGGAAAAATCATTTAGGCGACTCATTTACCAATAAAATGTTTGATAATTACAATAATCGCGGTGATATTCCTAAACTAAACCCCGATCAAATCGCCATTATTGCTCGCGTGATAGCTGAAGAATTTAAATGTACTGATGAATGGCAAGATATATTTGGCAAAGATAAAAAAGTGCAATCGATTATTTATCGTGAGCATGCTAAAGGTGCTTTGGTTGAAGCTTATCGATATTACAAACCTATGTTTCTAGAAAGTGATACTTATCGAGGATATGTTAATTATTTCTTAAAAATTTCTGGTGCCGAGGTAGATCAACGCGGACAAATTAGCAAAATTGAATGCCAAAGCGGAAGTGATGAAGATAAACTAAATAATTTTATTGATTCGGAAAAAGATAGTAAAAATAAAGATTATGATTATGACGAAGCCCACCAGGTTTTAGAAAATTATAATAACTTAGAGCAAGAAGAAAAGCCTTTATGGGAAAAAGATGCCTATGGTAATGTTAAAGACGTTAGCGCCAACAAGCTTAAACGTGAGTTTATCGAAAAACGCTCCGAGAGAGAAGCTGCCCAAGACGTCGATAAACTTGAAAAAGCCATGGATAAATATATCAATAAAGTTGTTGAGATAATCGGTAAAGCTAATTTACCACTGGCGCTTAGAGAAGCTATCCGTGATATTGCCCTAATAAGCAATGATGTCTTTATCCTAAATGATATCAAAGATAAAATTAGCCAATTTGATACAGGGCTATTAAGCAGTGATGAAGTTTACAACACTAACCAAACTGTTCAAGAAGTTGTTCTTGCTCTAAGACCGTATCGACGCGAATTGATTCAAATAAAAGGATTATTTAGCGACTTAGGAATCGAGTATCTTGGTGGTAATGAGGAAACCAAAAAATTAGCTAGTTATCCAAAAGAGTATGGTGTGCAAATCGAATTAGGCCGGAATTTTCAAAAAGATGCCAAAGGTAAAGATCGCCTTGCTAAAACTATAAAAACCAAAAAAGAATTAATTGAAGAGGATAAATTAAGTGAAGATGAGAAGGTAAAATATGATGAGCTCAAAGAAAAATTAGTCCAAATTAATGATAAAATTAACAAGCTGGCTAAGGATAAGGCTAAAAAAGATGACTTGAAGGAAGCTCAAAAGGAATTAACTAGTCTTAATGAAGAAATCCAGCCTTATTTGGATAAAATAGGCAAAGTATCTGTTAAAGGCGTTTTGGTTGAACTGCAAGAAGATATTGTTACTGCTATTAATGATATAGACTCTATAATCAAAGATATTGATCAATACAAAAATGCTATTGATAAAGAAATTGATGACAAAGTAACTAAAAAATACAAAAATCTTATTGACCTGATACCATCTAAGATATTAGAGGAGGCAAAAAATACCGAGGGCGAATATGATAAAACAAGGATTATTATGGCTTTAAAATATATTAGTCTTTTTATCGAAAAAACCGCTCAAAAAATCGACGTAAAGCCACAAACAGATAAAAAAGATGACAAAGATGGTGGAAAGGATAGAGGCAAGGAAAAAGAAGAATCCCAAACCCCAATTGAGGATAGTGATTAGACTTCTTTCGAAATAATTTTCGTGACTAAAGCTAATAATTTTGAGCCCGCCTTGACTCGGATCAGGCGAGGCAGGCAAAAATAATGAAGAGTGAGAAAAGCGTAACAGAGTTACATTGACGAGCTGTGAATTATTTTTTAGCCAAAATTATCTGATTGCAGTAGAAAAGGTTATTTCGCAAGAAGTCTATTAGTGTCTTTTTTGCATCAATCTATTAGCGTACTCTAATTGATCAAGAGAGTTAATACCAACCCATTCATCCGGGTTAATTTGTATACCCAATACCTTTTGTTTTTGCTCTACGGCCATTTTGATAACATCTGGTAGTGGATATTCCGTGCCACCAATATGATGTTGTTTAATTTGTGGCACGTTCTCTTTTGCCCAAGCTAAATCCATTAAATACGCTCCGCAATTAATCTCATTAAGTTTTTTTTGCTCATCAGTCATATTCTCTTTTTCTACTACCCCAGTAACTTCACCTTGCTCATCTCTTATAACTCGTCCATAGTCAGATAATCCTGAAATGTTAGTTGTTAAAAAAGATAAAACTACATCTTCTTTTTGATGCCGGTTAATAGCCCCAGTTAGCATCTCTTTAGTATAAAAGGCTGAATCATCACTTTGCATTATAAATACGTCTCCTACGCTGATTGGCGCGGATTCTGAACCCTTAGATATAAGCTGACTAGCGCTGATAGACTCCAAACCAATTTTAGCTGCATGCCCAGTACCCAATCGTTCTTCTTGAATAGCATAAGTATAGTTTGTACCTAATTTCTTAATTACCTCCTTCGACTTATATCCAACCACAATAATCGGCCTTGTGATATTTAATTTCTCTGTTTTTTTGTTTTTATGTTCTTGTGTTTTTATGTTCTTGAGTGTATCCAAAATATACCAAATCATTGGTTTGTTACCAATTTTATAAAGCGCCTTAGGAATTGGCGATTCTTTACCTTTATTCATCCTAGTACCCTTACCCGCCGCTAATATCACAACTTGTACATTTTGCATAAAATTCCTAAATTATTAACATTTGAATTTGAAACATTGATTTAAAATTAAAAATTAAAAATTTCCTAGTTTTTCTGCCACATCCACCTTCTCCCACGGCAGATCCAATTCTAGTCTACCAAAGTGACCATAACTGGCAATTTGACGATAAATCGGTTTTCTTAAATCCAAAGTCTTTATAACCATCCCCGGTCTTAAGTCAAAATTCCTATTAATAAACTGATAAATTTCTTTTTCTTGAATCTTCTCGGTACCAAAAGTATTAACCCAAACAGCAATAGGCTCTGGTTTACCAATAGCATAGGCAATCTGAGTAAGTACACAATCTGCCAAACCGGCATGGACGATATTCTTACTAACATATCTTGCCATATACTGACCAGATCGATCCACTTTTGTCGGATCTTTGCCAGAAAAAGCACCTCCGCCATGCGGCACCACCCCACCGTAAGTATCCACAATATTTTTTCTGCCAGTCAACCCTGTATCGCCCTGTGGTCCTCCGATTACAAATCTGCCAGTGGTATTAATTAAAATTTTAGTTTTTTTATCTATTATGTAACCGTATTGTTTTAAAACCGGTTTAATCACTAAATCTGAAATCTTAAATCTGAAATCTGAAATCTTAACATCCGGATTATGCTGTGCAGCAACAATAATAGCTTCTATACGCTTAGGAATTCCATTTTCATAGCTAACTGTAACTTGTGATTTACCATCAGGACGCAAACCTTTAATTACATTCTTTTTTCTTGCCTCGGCCAATTTTTGACAAATCTTATTTGACAAAACAATTGGTAAAGGCATTAATTCTGGGGTTTCTCTGCAAGCATAACCGTAGACAATACCTTGATCACCTGCCCCCAATTTTTTTAAATCTTCTTTGATTATTTTTCCACTCAAGGTAGAAGTATACGAATCAACCCCTCGGGCGATATCCGAAGATTGTTCTTTGATAGCCACCATTACTCCAGAGGTTTCGTAATGAAATCCAAATTCCGCTTTGGTGTAACCAATTTCTTTGATTGTATTTCTAGCAATTCCCGCCATATCCACGTATGCATCAGTGGTAACTTCTCCGGCAATCAAACAAACGCCGTTGGTAAGCAAAGTTTCTATTGCCGCGCGGCATTTAGGATCTTTTTTAATAATCTCGTCTAAAATAGCGTCAGAAATTTGATCTGCCATTTTGTCCGGGTGTCCCTCGGTTACAGATTCAGAAGTGATGAGCTTGTTCATATTTAATAAATTCCAATCTTGTTAGCTTAAAAGTAAAAACGAAAAACTTAAAACCACAACTTAAATTTAAAAACTAAATATTTAATTTTAACTTTTTAGATGAAGCTTTTAGCTTTTAGATTTAAAATTTTAGTTTAGTATTGTCTTGATTCTACCACATAGACAAATCAATTGAAATATTCTAAACTAAGCCCTGTTTCCAAAAATTTGTGAAACAGGCCTTTTTTGATTGATTTTTACAACTTTAACTGATATAATCCAAAATAGTAATAATTATCGCTAGCGCTCAGGAGTCGTCTAATGGTAGGACACGACCCTCTGAAGGTCGGTATCTTGGTTCGAATCCATGCTCCTGAGCATTGCCGATAATTTGCTAAGAATCTATTCAATAACTACCCAACGAATGTCATTCTCGAGCCGAAAAATTATGTAAACATAGTGTTTCGACATCGGGAATCTACTAATAATTATTTGTATAGATTCCGTATCATGTTTTGTTGACAAACCTGTACGGAATGACAATCGTAAGTTATTAAACAGGCTCTAAGATCTTTCCTTATTTTACCGTAGTAAAATAACGACAGATAAATATTTTTAAAATTATTTAATTATGAATCTAAAATATAAACCTGAGTTACTTGCTCCGGCAGGTGACATGGAAAAACTAAAACTAGCATTTATGTACGGTGCCGACGCTGTTTATGCCTCAACAGCTGATTTTGCTATGCGTACCAGAGAAATCGGCTTTGATTATAATAGCTTAAAAGAAGGTATTAATTATACCCATAGTATCAACAAAAAAATTTATATAACTGTTAACACCTTCCCTCACTCATCAGAAATCCCAAATTTTATTAAACATGCTAAAAAATTAATAACTCTATCGCCTGATGCTTTTATTGTGGCCGACCCAGGACTCGTTAAATATTTTATTGATAATTGTAATATTCCAGTTCACTTATCTACTCAAGCCAATATCACTAACTATTTAGCATCAAATTTTTGGCAAGATCAAGGAGTCAAAAGAATAGTGTTAGCTCGCGAACTTAACTTAAAAGACATCAAATTAATCACTCAAAAAACTAAAATTCCCATTGAAACCTTTGTCCATGGCGCTATGTGTATGGCTTACTCTGGCAGGTGTCAAATCTCTAATTATCTAACAGGCCGCGATCCCAACAGAGGCAAATGTGTCCAAGCCTGTCGTTTTAAATATAAGGTGTTTGGGTTAAAAGAGGAGCTAAGGCCAAATGATAATTATGAGATATTAGAAGATGATACAGGGTCATATCTATTTAATTCCAAAGATCTTTGTATGATTAATCACATTCCTGAACTAATTAACGCCGGCGTTACCTCATTTAAAATTGAGGGTAGACTAAAAGGCATTTACTATGTTACAACCGTTACTAGGCTGTATCGCCAAGCAATTGATCTGTACTTTGCTAATCCAAAAAAGTATCTAGCTTCAAAAAAATATTTTTCTAATGAAATATTAAAAACTTCTAACCGAGGTTATACAACTGGCTTTTATTTTAATAAACCTGACCCAAGTACCAACAATTATTTAACTCAAAAAGAAACATCTTCTTATAGTTTTGTCGGCCAAGTAATTTATCAGGATTTAAAAAACAAAACTATTTCGGTTTTAGTCAAAAATCAATTAAAGCTTGGTTCTATTCTCGAAATTATCACCCCAAACAAAATTATCAAACACAAACTAACAAAGATGGAACATAAAAATAAACCAGCTTCTATTGTCCACGCTGGTTATGAAATCACCTTTAAATTAACCAAAAAAATCCCAATTTTAAGCTTAATCAGAACTAAAATCTAATACTTTACTGCTTTAGTACTCTATTATTTTAATACTTGTTTTAAAAGTAATCTTCTTTCAATCGAGGCAATCAATTGGCGGGTGGGTATTATCATATCAGGGTTTACCGAAACAGAAGTCACCCCAGCTTCTACCAGCATCTCGGTATATTCTGGATAAGTGCTAGGCGCTTGCCCACAAATAGAGCAAGTTACATTATGTTTTCTGCAAGTATGGACTACATATTTAATAGCTTTAACAACTGCCTCATCACGCTCATCAAACTCTTCAGCTAACCCTTGATTATCTCGATCACAACCAAGTATTAATTGGGTTAAATCATTAGAACCAATCGATATTCCGTCTATTCCTTCTGCCAAAAATTCTTCCAATAATATTACGTTTGACGGCACCTCGCACATCATCCAAATCTTAAAATCGGATCCTTGTTCTAAACCAGCTTCGTTGATAAGTTGTTTAGCTTTTTTAAACTCTTCCACGGTTCTAACAAATGGGATCATTAAATGTAAATTTTTGCCATCAAATTCTTCTCTAACTTTTTTAATAGCTGCTAATTCTATCTTAAAAACATCTGGATCTTTAATATAACGTAAACATCCTCTATAGCCAATCATAGGGTTTTCTTCGCGTGGCTCGTATTTTTCGCCGCCTTTTAGATTGCGATATTCATTTGTTTTAAAATCAGTGGCGCGATATATTACAGGTCTTGGTGAAAAAACTTGGGTGAATGCCTTAATACCCTCAGCTAGCTTATTAGTGAATTCTTTACCTTTACCTTGTTCTATGAGCGATTTGGGGTGCTCCCCAATAGCAGCAATCATAAATTCAGCTCGCAATAGTCCGATACCATCAACTGGCTCGGAGGCAATTTTTTGAGCTTGGTCAATATCAGCTAGATTTACATAAACTTTAGTGCCGGTTACAGGAATTTCCATGCGGTAATTTATTTGATCTCTGGTTGACATCTTTTTCATCCCTGCTCTCAACTCTCTGTTCTCAATTCCTATTCTACCCTTATAAACTAAGCCATTAGCCCCATCAACTGTTACTATTTGGCCATTTTTTAAGGTTGCAGTTGCAGTACCAGTACCAACCACACAGGGTATCCCTAATTCTCTAGAGACAATCGCTGCATGACATGTTCTACCACCAGTATCAGTGATAATTGCTTTAGCCCTCTTCATAGCAGGGACAAAATCCGGTGTAGTTATCTCTGTAACCATTACATCACCATCATTAATTTGATCAATATCGGTTGATTTATGGATAATTTTAACCGCCCCAAACGTCCAACCAATACTTGCCGGGGCACCTTTTAATATTATTAAATCACTCTTAGGTTTGATGACTCCTTTATCAGTCTCGGTAATCTCTATTTGTTTTTTTATTGTAGTAACAGGGCGCGATTGAACAAACCATATCTTTTTACCTCGAGCGGAGTCGAGAGGCAGCTCTTCTATCGCAAACTCTGTATCCTGCGGGTAACCATAATATTCCTCTATTTTTTTACCAAATTCTGCTAGTTTAATTATCTCACTGTCGGTTAATTTTTGTATTTCTTGCTTAGATTCTGGGATGGCGATATGTTTATCAAACTCTGATCCGTTTTTATCCTTAACTTTACCAATCATCCAAGTTTGTTTGTTAATCTCTTTATTTATTATTTTTAACTCTTTTTTATCCACTATATATCTATCTGGGGAGATCGAACCAGATACCACTGCCTCACCTAGTCCAAAACCAGCATCAATAACTATGACGTCTTTATCATTTGTAACAGGGTCAATAGTAAACATAATGCCAGATTTTTCGCTCTGAATCATCATCTGCACTGGCACAGCAATACCAACTTTTAAATGATCAAATTTATTGCATGCGCGATAATAAATTGCCCTTGCTTCAAATAATGATGCCCAACAATGTTGTACAGCTCTGACAACATCTTTTGCCCCAACAACATTTAAGAATGTGGCCTGCTGTCCGGCAAAAGAGGCCTCTGGTAAATCCTCGGCTGTAGCGCTGGATCTAACGGCTACAAACATCCCTTGGCCGTAATTTGTATATAATCTTTGATATGCTAAAGATATTTCATCTTCTAAAGTTTTAGGTAATGGACATTCCATAATCATTTGCCTAATAGCACGAGAAATTAGTTGTAGTTTTTTGGAATTTTCTGGGTTTAACCCGCTTAAATATTTTTTTATCTTACCATCTAATTTATTTGCTTTTAAAAAGGTATAATAACTTTTTGAGGTCACAATAAAACCAGGTGGTACTGCAATACCCGCCTTAATTAATTCTCCTAAATTAGCTCCTTTGCCACCAACGAGTGCTATATCGGATTTACCCACTTCATTAAACCATAAAATATTCTTTGAATCTTGACCTTTATTAAGAAGCATATTATTCCCCTTGGTTAGTTTTATTTAAATGCTTTATTAATTATAATTATATCACAATATAATTAATTTACATTAATTTTACGTTTTACATTATTAGTTTTGAGTTTCTATTCAATCTTTTTCCCACTAACAGCTTTTGCCTGCTCAATAATCAGTTTTTCTATCTTTTTAGCAAAATCTTTATGCTCCTTCAAATATTCTTTGGCACTTTCACGACCTTGGCCTAATTTTTCCTCTCCATAAAGTATCCAACTACCAGATTTTTGAAATATCCCATATTTTGCACCCAATTCTAATAATTCTGACTCTCTAGAAATTCCTATTCCATACATAAGATCAAACTCAGCTTGTTTAAATGGTGGAGCTACTTTATTTTTAACAACTTTTACTCTGGTACGATTGCCGATTAAATTTTCACCATCTTTTAATTGCTCAATTCGCCTAATGTCCAGGCGAACCGAGGAATAAAATTTTAAAGCCATCCCTCCGGTAGTAGTTTCAGGGTTACCAAACATTACTCCAATTTTCATTCTAATTTGATTAATAAAAATTATTACAGTTTTACTCTTAGATACAACCCCAGTTAATTTTCTTAGTGCCTGACTCATTAAGCGAGCATGCACACCCATTTGGCTATCACCCATTTCACCTTCAATTTCGCTTTTTGGCACCAGAGCGGCTACAGAGTCAATAACTAGAACGTCCACAGCATTTGACCTAACTAGAGTCTCTGTGATTTCTAGAGCTTGCTCGCCAGTATCTGGTTGGGATATTAGTAACTCATCTATATTAATTCCTAGGCGTTTAGCATACTCTGGGTCAAAAGCATGCTCAGCATCAATATATGCTGCCAAACCTCCGTTTTTTTGTGATTCAGCTACCACGTGCATTGCCAATGTGGTTTTGCCAGATGCTTCTGGCCCATAAATTTCAACAATTCTACCTCGTGGTAATCCACCAACACCCAATGCTAAATCTAAGCTCAAAGAACCTGTAGAGATAGTTTGTACATCTAATGCTTTGGTTTGACCAAGCCGCATAATACTACCCTTACCAAACTCTTTTTCAATAGATTCTAAGGCCATCTCTAAGGCAACTTTTTTTCCATCCTCAATAGAAGGACGTTTGTCCCCCTTATCATCTTTTTTTGTCATATAGTCTCCTTTAAACAAATTACAAATAACAAGCAACAAATTACAAATAAATCACAGTGCTCAAACTCAAAATCCGAAACAGTTTTGAAAATTTGATATTGAAATTTGGAATTTATTTGGTTTTTGATTATTGATATTTGGAATTTGTCAAACTATGTTCGACTAATATTCCGCTAGTAATTTAATTATCTTTCTAGTTTCTTTATTAGCTTTATTTTTGGCAGTAATCTCAATATTATTTACGCCATTATTTAATTTAATTAACTGGGTAAAAACCCCATTTTGATCTACAGAAACAGCTTGGTTATTGATTTGTAGCTCAGCACCAGGATCGGTTTGCCCAGTAATAGTGATTGTTTCTACTTTAACAACTTGTTCTATACCAGAGTTAGCTAACTCCAATGGCGGAGCAGCTGCAAACCCTTTTACCTGATACCAAATATAACTCAGTATTCCCATTACCGCAATTATCACCATAGTTGAAAGTATAAGTTTTGGTGTTATTACAAAACCAGGGATTTTGAGTAGCTCGTTATTAGAATTAGGTTTTAAAATGTTTGATTTGTTGCTTATTATTTTTGAATTAACGGAGTTAGCGATCCTTTTCTCTTCGCGATATAACCTGATTAATTCTTTGGAATCAAGCTGTAAAAAATCAGCCCAACGACGTAAAAATCCAACAACATAAATATCTGCAGGTAGTTGGTTATAACTGCCATTTTCGATCAATTGTAAATATTTTAAACTAACTTTGGTTTCACGCTCAACGGATTCTAGATTAAGATTCATCCTTTTTCGAGCTAGTCTAAGTTTTTCACCAACTGTCTTCTCGTTATTAATTTTTTTTCTAGTAAAACCAGTAGTCATAATTAGTTGGTTAACATCAGTTAATATATTGTTAATAATAGTTAATATGGGTTACAAATCAATTTATACTAACTGCTATTAACCTTTGTTAACAGTTAGTAACCGCTATTAACTTATAGCCGTTCTTCAGCTTCTTCTATCGCTTTATTAACTTTATCAATATCAATTGCGGGTACATCATCATCATTGCTACCTGACTGTGGAAGTTGAGGTATATCATCCGTATTAGCAACGATAACATTTTCAACTTTTTCTTTTATTACAGGTTTTTCAGGTACACTATATTCTATTGGTGTTTCTATCTTTTTTTCTTCAACCACTGGTAATGATTCCTCTATTTTTTGCGACGCGACTACTGGTAACTCATCTTTTGCCTCAACTTTAACTGGCATATATCTTGTTGGTTTTGTAACCACCAACTCACCTTGTGGTGATCTCTTAACTAAAGCTTTTTCAGCCATATCAACTGGCATAACAACTACTGCTGGTGAGCCACCACGCGTTAATACATATAATTTACCACCCATTACTTCATCAACAAGTGTTGCAATCTTAGCCCTAGCATCGGTTACTGGCAAAATATTTTTAATATCAACTTCTAACATAATAAATCTTTCTACCTCAAAAAAAGGTAATAGTTTATTCTTATTAGAAGAAAAATCCCCTCCTTGGGTTCTTTCTTCTGAGTTTTTTTAGATCTCTATATCTACTATACAATGTACAAAATTAGTGTCAACCCCAGTATAATTTGCTTTCAGTTATCAAAATTCACTTCTGATTAACTGAAGCACCAATTTACGGGGCATGCTTGGGGATAACTACGCATAGGTTAATATCAGTTAATAAAAGTTAATCCCACTTCACCATTAGGTTACGAGGGACAAGTAAAAGTTAATATTAGTTACTTCGCAATTCAATAACCATTATTAACCTATGTTAACCGATATTAACAATTATTAACCTTATCTTAAATCCACTTCCGTTAATTCCTCTGGCTCATCGCTATTTTTATTATCATCAGCGATACCATTATCAATTGAAGAATAGTTTGTACCCACACTTGTATTTTGATTTGAAGTACTACCAACTGCCTTTTGATATTGATCTTCGTGTATTTGACGCTCAAAAGCTAGCTCACTTGGTGATATCATAACATCACGGGGTTTAGCGCCATCTGGCGGACCAATTATTCCTTCTGATTCTAATATATCAAGTAATCTTGCAGCGCGGGCATAACCTACACGCAAACGACGTTGTAATAAGCTAGCCGATGCCTTACCAGCTTGGATAACACATTCCTTGGCATCCTCGAATAAATCATCATCTACACCACTACCACTCCCGCCAACGCCAGATCTTTGTGTCGAATAATTTATTATTGATTCATCATATTGTGGTGGAGCTTGACTCTTAATAAAGTCTGTTACAGATGATACTTCTTTTTCGCTAATAAAATTACCTTGGACTCTCTTAGGTTTGCCGAAATCAGCGCCAATATATAACATATCTCCATTACCCAACAATTTTTCGGCGCCACTCATATCAAGTATAGTACGTGAGTCAATTTGTGAAGCCACGGCAAAGGCGATTCTAGAAATAATATTAGCTTTAATCAACCCTGTTATAACATCAACACTAGGCCTTTGAGTGGCTACAATTAAATGGATTCCTACTGCGCGAGCCATCTGTGCAAGACGCACAATTACTGCCTCCACTTCGCGACCACTTTGTGCCATTAAATCAGCCAATTCATCAATAACAATAACAATATATGGTAATTTACCTTGAGTTGGATTGGTATTATATGATTCAATATCACGTCTGCCAGTAGAAGCAAATAATTTAAATCTGCGATCCATTTCCGATACTACCCATTTAAGAGCATTAACAGTCTTGTCAACCTCGGTAATTACTGGGCAAAGCAAATGAGGCAAGCCATTATATCTAGTAAATTCTACACGTTTTGGATCAACTAAAATCATGCGTAAAGTTGAGGGTGAATTTTGGTATAAAAAAGATGTGATAATACTGTTTAAACAAATTGATTTACCACTCCCAGTAGCACCAGCAATGAGTAAATGAGGCATTTTTTTAAGATCAACTACCATTGGCGAGCCAGCCACATCACGTCCAAGTGAAATTGATAAATTTGATTTTCTACCTTTAAAAGATTCATCTTCTAGAATCTCTCTTAGGGTAACTAAAGCCGGGACTTTATTAGGAATTTCTACCCCTACAGCAGCCTTACCAGGAATGGGAGCTTCAATTCTAATCGGATGAGCAGCTAGCGACAAGGCCAAATCATTAGCTCTTGCTGTAATTTGATTTAGTTTGATACCTTCTTTAGGTTTAAGTGTATATTGAGTAACTGTTGGACCAACGTTAACATCACCCATGCTTACATCAATACTAAAATCACTAAGAGTTTTTTGAATAGTTTCTACATTTTTGGCAATATTACCTGATGTAGCCTTAGTATTTGATAACTCCAAAAGGTCAAATGGGGGCATTTGCCAATTACTATCTTCAACGGTAGAGAGAACAGCCTTAGTCTGAACCTGAGTAACAGGAGATGCGGTAACTTTTCCATTTAATCCAATTTTGTCCTTAACGGTTGTAAAAACGCTAACTTTAGACTGTGATTCATTAGCACCATGGACTTTGATGTCAGTTTTTTTATCCTGATCAGGCGTAAAACGCTCTTTTATATTTAATATAAAATCAGAAATTGGAATGTCAAAAATTATCATTACTGAAATTATTAATATTAAAAATAGTAAAATATAAGCAATATATAATCCTACATAAGCTTCTGCATATGATCTAACCGATAATCCGATTTCTCCACTAGATGGATGAACTAACCCCGAAAGAGCTAAAAAAGCTGTAATTATTCCTACCCAAGAAGTAAGTTTGATTTCAAACTTATCTGGAAGAAGAATAGATAGTGAGATTAAAATACTAAAAAATGCAGCAAAATAACCCAACGTACCAAAATATTGATTAAGGTAAACAATAAAGAATTCTCCTAATTGCCCAGCTTGAGACATTAGTGCAAGTATTAAAATAATACCTAGCACTCCTAATGCTAATGCAATTATCTCTTTGAGATTATCAGTTATCAAACTAAAATCTAGGTTTGATAAAAAAGAATCCCCACGTTTTTTGTATCTTCGACGTCTAGCCAAAAATCCTCCCACTCCTAGAATTTCGCTCCTCGATGGAAGAAATTCAGGAAGTCCGCCGTAGCATCTCGGATGTAACACGGATGAATAATCCGTTGTGAAATACCGAGAGCGCAGGCGGGCGTTCAAACCTTATTTCCTAATCCAAAATATTTAACGATATGTTTTAAAAATATTTTAATGTCATCACTGTCTTCTTGAAAATGCTGATAAACTTTTTTTGGGTCAATCTCTAAATAAGCGTGGACTAGAATATTCCTAAACCCGGCAGATTTGGAAAAATCTAAAGCAAATTGTTTAGGAATAATATTCTTTTCTGCTAAAATTAAAATGTTATCCTTATATTCTTCAGGTTTACGTAAACCTTCTTGAGCAATAATTTGATCTGAGATATCCAATACAGCTTCTAATGCTAGTTGTAAATAACGTTCTATTAAACGCTGGGTATCTTCCTCAGAAAGAAAAGTTTTACGATCATAAATTACTTTTAATCGATCTATAGCTTTAATGAATTGGCGCAAACGCGCTATTCTGCTAGCCAAAGCTCTCTGATTTAAGGTCATTTATACTCCTTGGGAAGAAATTTGTTGAAACATAATTTTATTGTATCTATCTTCATAATAGGCACGATCCTGATATCGAGAAATTACCCTAGCTTCAAATGATATTCTCTCAAACTCATTGATTGTAAATAATACAATTCCTTCAGTTATTATTTTCATACTTAAAATACTGTTAGCTTTATTTAAAACCACTAAATCAACTAGGTCAGAGGAAAAAATTGTATTAAGTTCACTTAAAATGGCTAATTGTAAATGAAAGTATTCTCCTTTTTTTATTTTTTTATCTAAAAGTATCGCCAAATCATAATCAGAAAGTGGGCCTATCTTGCCTCGCACGCGCGAACCAAAAAGATAAATAGCCACAATAGGATATTTTTTAAATAACGTTTTAATTTTAGATTGTTCTATTTTACTAATTTTCATTTGCTTAACTATTATTAATTATTATTCTTTCTAAATGTTTTTATGTTACGTGCTATGTGTTACGTGCTACATGATCTAACTTAATTATAACATATTTCACTTAAAAAATCTAGTATTTCACCTTAAAATAAAAACCACTTCATATCTTTATAAAATGGTTTTTATTCGTTTTCTATTCGATGTGTAATTCGTTATTTATTTGTTAATTCACCTTATAATCACTTCTCGACCACAAATGGGGCTCAAAGTCGTAATTAGGATTTCTTAACAAGTTCGAAGTCGTAATTGAGGTTTAGACCTCGATTACGACTGGTATAACCATCCCACTTCGCTCTTCGAGCTTCGAGGGACAAGTCGGTCTTAGTTTTGGTAAACATTTAAGTAACATTTACACCTCTATAACCACTGGTATCACCATAGGGCGACGCTGTGTCTCATTATATAGAAAGTCGCCTAATTCATCACGAAGGGACTTTTTGATTGCGTCCCAATTGTTACCAGTTTTTTCATACTGCGCGACATACATTTTACGAATTTCTTGGCGGGATTTAAAAATTAGGTCTTCTGCAGCGCGCATATAGACAAACCCACGAGAAATAATATCTGGTGAGGTTACTAGTTTACCACTATTATGGTCAACTGTTAAGATTACTACAAAAATTCCATCTTTGGCCATAGCTTGTCGGTCACGTAACACGATATTACCCACATCGCCAACGCCCAATCCATCAACTAATACGTTACCAGATTGGATTTTATGTGGTAGGATTTTACCTTCGCCTTCTTTAAACTCAACCACATCACCAATTTCTGGTAAAATTATCTTTTTAGCTTCAATCCCAACGTCTTGAGCAAGCTGAGCATGGCGGACTAAAAAGCGATAATCACCATGAATTGGAATAAAGTATTTTGGGTGAGTCAATTGTAAAATCAATTTTAATTCTTCTTGTGCGGCGTGGCCTGAGACATGGACATCAACATCTTTACCATAAACCACATTAGCGCCTTCTTTAAACAAGCTATCAATGGTGCCATAAATCGATTTTTCATTACCAGGAATAGGTGAAGCAGAAACAACCACAGTATCTCCATATTTAATCTTGATTTGTCTATGATCACCATTAGCCATACGTACTAATGCCGAATATTCCTCGCCTTGACTGCCAGTACAGAGTATTACCACCTCGTTATCAGGTAGGTTATTAACTCTTTTAATATCAACTATTAATCCTTGTGGAGCCTTTAAATACCCCAAATTAGTGGCGCGCTCAATATTATTAACCATACTACGACCAGCCACCGCAATTTTTCGATTATGCTTGACAGCTGAGTCAATAACTTGTTGAATTCTATTAATTAATGAGGCAAAAGAGGTCACTATAATTCTACCTTTGGCATCTTTAAAAATTTTGTCAAAAGTGTCACCAACAACTTTTTCACTCAAAGTATAACCCGGTTTTTCGGCATTGGTTGAGTCTGATAAGAGAGCTAATAATCCTTCGTTGCCCAATTGAGAAATCCGGCTTAAATCAGTGCGTTTACCATCAATTGGAGTATATTCAATTTTCCAGTCAGCCAAATGTAATACCTTACCGTCAGGGGTATTAATAGCAAAAGCTACAGCATCAGGGATTGAGTGGGCAATTTGCACTGGCTCAATCTCAAAAACCCCAAGTTTAATTTTTTCACCGGCTTTAATTACTGCTACTTTAGTATTAACTCCAAATTCTTGACATTTTACTTCGATAAGCCCGGCCGTAAGCTGTGTACCATACATTTGTGCGCCAAGTTTTGGCCAAATATAAGGGACGGCACCAATATGATCTTCATGTCCATGAGTAAACAGTATCCCCCGAATACGATGTTTATTGGCTTCCAAATATCTGTGATCTGGTATTACAAAATCAATCCCCAACATCTCTTCCTCTGGAAACATAATACCCATATCAACAACGATAATATCGTCGCCATATTCGTAAACCATCATGTTTTTACCAATCTCACCTTGCCCACCTAGTGGGATAATTTTTAAGGTTTTAGTTTTTGGTAAATTAAAATCCTGACCAGCTTGCCTCGAACTTTGTTGAGAGGAGTGATTCTGACCATTGTTATTACTATCTTTTCTGTTGTCACTTCTGTAATCACGATTGTGATCTGTTCTTTGTTTTGTGTTCATTCTTCTCCTAGTTAATGTTAATTGTTTAATTGAAATTAGTTAATAGAAATTAGAAAATAGTAATTGATATTAGAAAATAGAAAATTGATATTTAAACTAATCTCAAATTTCCAATCACTATTACTAATTTCCATTTTCAAATAACAAACTTCATTTCATTTATATTTATTTAATTTAATCGTTCTAGAATCTTTAATTCAAGAACGTTTTTTTCTGTATCCAATACTGCAAAAGTTGCTTTACAAAATATCCCAGCTAAATTACCCGGGTTAATTATCTTTGTTGTATCAAATATCTTTTCTGCGGGAAAATGAGTATGTCCATATAAAATATAATCTAATTTTTCTTTTGCTAATTGATAAATGTATTCTGGATAATGAGTAAAACCTATATGAGACCCTGCAATTTTTATCTGCCCATAATTGTCATAAAAATGTAAATTATTATTCTTTTTTAAATCATCTATATCGTGCAAATAATAGGCATCTTCGGTACTTATAAGAAAACAGCATTGCCCATCAAAGTTTTCGGCTATAAAAATAACTGAATCTTTGTTAAAAATATCTCCACAGTGAATAATAGTTTTAATATCTTCTTTATTTATCCATTTCAGAGCTTTTTCAATATTTGGAATATTGTCATGAGAATCGGAGATTATCGCAATTTTCATTTTTCCCTTCAACAAAGAAATCAATAACTAATTAACTTAATAACTAGTTCGAGTTCTATACAAAAATTCTTCCCCTAACATATATTTTAAAATATTTTTGCTTTTTGTCGAGATCTTTTTTAATATTAATTATATAATAACATAAATTTGAACTAAAGTCAAATTTTTTGTATGATTATTTTTTTAAAATGCCTTCTTTAGTCAAACCTGCTTCACGCAAGATAGATAAAAAAGTTCCTTTGGGCAAAGTTTTAAGATGATATGGCACTACAGCTCTTTTGCCATTATTTGGATGATAAAAAATATAATGGCTTCCTGTAGTGTGATCAAGTTGGAAACCAAATTGTTTTAACTTTTTTATCAACTGATTTGAGTTCCAAATAGGCAATTTAGGCATAAGATACTTTTTTGGTAGTTGAAATATTGTAGTCCAATGAAGTTATAAAATTAGTCTCATCAGAAGGAATTAACTCATCATGTTTTATCATGCTCTTAATATAACCATCGATTGCATCAATAATATTTTTTTTTGCCTCTATTAAATTTCTGCCATAACTAATACAACCTGGCAAACTAGGTACCATAACAGTAAATCCACCTTCTTCTTCTGGTCGAAAAATTAAATTGTAATGTATTCTCTTCATATTAATCAAATTATAGTACAAAAACCCGGCTTATGTCAAATTTAATGTGGCTAATGGTGACTCATAGTGACTTGCTTTACGTGACTCATTGTTCAATTTATCACTATGAATCACATGTAATCATAAATCACGCGTAATCGCTAATCACAATGTATCTATTAGTAATCTACTTTTTCGCTGCTTTATAAGATAGAGAAATGCGGCCGCGTTCTTTATCAACATCCATAACTAGTACTGAAATTTTATCGCCAACATGCAAATAGTCAGAAACTCTTTCAATTCTTTGATCTGCTACTTGAGAAATATGAACCATACCATCAATTTTTGGAGTAAGTTGAACAATAGCACCAACCTCTTTACCGCTTAATCGATCTTTTTGAATATTAGTAACTGTCCCCATGATAGTTTCACCAACAGTCACTTCTTTCATCGAAGATTTTACCATCTCTGCTGCTTTTTCGCCCATAACTGAATCAATAGAGGCAATCGAGACTGTTCCATCTTCATCTATGTCAATAGAAACTACATCTTTACCACCACATTCAGCAATAATTCCATTAATATTTTTACCACCTGGTCCAATTAGTTCGCCAATTTTTTCGGCATTAATTTTAACAGTAATAATTCTTGGGGCGTAAGGTGAAAGTTCTTTGCGAGATTCAGGAATAACTTTAAGCATTTTATCTAATATCGATAATCGCCCAATGCGAGCTTTTTCTAAAGTATCCTTAATAATCTCAAAGGATAAACCTTTAAGTTTAATATCAAGCTGCACAGCAGTTATACCATCAGCAGTTCCCGCAACTTTAAAGTCCATATCGCCACCAAAGTCCTCAAGCCCTTGCAAATCAGTTAAGATTTTAGATACTTTACCATCATCAGAAGTAACTAGACCCATCGCAATACCACTAACTGGCTTTTTAATAGGTACTCCTGCATCCATTAATGCTATTGTTGAACCACAAGTTGAAGCCATTGAGCTTGATCCATTTGATGATAATATTTCTGATACAACTCTAATTGTATAAGGGAAATCTTCTTTACTGGGGATTACTGATCTAAGAGCTCTTTCGGCTAGTGCGCCATGACCAATCTCACGTCTGCCAGCACTACGAAGTGGTTTGGCCTCGCCAGTGGAGTAGGGTGGAAAGTTGTAGTGATGCATGTATCGTTTTTTGCCCTCTTCTTCCATAGTATCAATTAATTGCTCTTCGCCAGGGCCACCAAGAGTTACAATTGATAAAGCCTGAGTTTGTCCGCGAGTAAAAAGTCCTGATCCATGCGTTCTTGGAAGCAAACCAACTTGCACATCTATTGGTCTAATCTCATCCAATTTTCTACCATCTGGACGATGATTATCTTCTAAGATCGCTTGCCGAACAGCTTTTTTCATCAGTTTATCAAGCTCATTTTTAAGATCAATTTGCTTATAATTCCCCTCAAAATTATCTAATACCTCGTGCATAAACTGATCATATTGAGTGCTTCTTTTTGCTTTATCAGTAATACGAGCTAATTCCTTAAATTTGTCGCCAATAAACTCTTTAACCTCTTTTTCGATATTTTGTTTGCTTTCTTCCATCATTTCATCGAGTTGAGTTACTACAGCCTCTCTCTTAACTAAATCCATTTGAATTTTAATAGAAGCTTGCATTTGGTTATGAGCAAATTCTATTGCTTCAAACATTTTTTCTTCGCTGACTTCGTTAGCCCCGGCTTCAATCATCATTACTTTATCTTTAGTACCAGCTACTACTAGATCAAGTTGTGATTTATCAAGTTCGGCTGATGTTGGATTAACAATAAATTTACCTGTTTCATCCATACCAACTCTAACTGCCCCTACTGGTCCTTCAAACGGAGCATGGGTTTGCATTAGTGCAGCTGAGGCTGCCACAATCCCAATTACGTCTGGATCATTTTCACTATCATAACTCAATGTTGTAATAACAACCTGCACATCATTGCGATAATCCTTGGGGAAAAGTGGACGTAGCGGGCGATCAATTAATCGACATGCTAGGGTTGCAGCTTCACTTGGTCTACCCTCACGTTTAATAAATCGGCTACCAGATATTTTACCAGCAGCATATAATCTTTCCTCATAATCAACTAGAAGTGGGAAAAAATCTACGCCTTCTCGAGCTTCTTTACTAACTACAGCGGTGGCTAAAACCACAGTATCGCCATAACGCAAAGTTACGGCACCCGAGGCTTGTTCAGCCAAAATACCAGTTTCAATAATTAGGTCTTTTGTGCCTAATTTGGTCGTAAGTTTTTGAGATTCCATTGCAAACTCCCTTTAATTTCCTACTAATTACGAATTAAACGAATTACTAATAATTTAATACGAGTACAAATTTTTTACCACTCTTCGACAAGCTCAGAGTGAACAGAAATAAATTAGATTTATTGCCTGCCCTGAGTTAACCGAAGGGTGAAAAAATATTTGCACTAATAATTCATTGTAATCGCAAATAATAGATTTATTATTAATTTATTAAAATATTTATCTTTTCTATCATATCTCAAAATAACTGTTATTAACTTTTATTAACCATTTTTAACCGTTATTAACCTTATTTACGTAATCCAAGATCTTTGATCAATTTATCATAATCTTTAGGATTAGATTTCTTAAGATAATTAAGTAGGCGTCGGCGCTTACCTACCATAATAAGCAAACCACGCTTAGAATCAAGATCTTTTTTATGTGTTTCAAGATGTGCTACTAATTCGCTAATTCTTTGAGTTAATAGTGCAACTTGTACATCAATCGAACCTGTATCTTTGGGATGCGCTTGATATTTTTCTACCAAGGTTTTACGTTCTACTACTTTTTTTACCATAAATTCTCCGCTTCGCTTCGTCCTACGAATTACGAATTTATCTAATTACTAATAATTCATTATATTTAACCTAATTATAACAACATTCTCAAAAAATTACAAATAGCAAGTTCCAAATAGCAAATAATTTTCTAAATCTCAATAAACTAATTTTCAAAACATCTTAAATTTTGATTAATTGGAATTTATTTGTTATTTGGTATTTGTTATTTGGTATTTTAACTTTGAAAATTAAAATTTTCAAAGTTATGTCACATCTATCTGATCTAATGGTACTTCGTCCACCGATTGATCCTCTGGGTTACGAGTTTCAAAATCTTCAAAACTTTTACTATAATTATCAGATGTTGTATTGCTAGATGGGATATTGTTATAAGCTTCAGTAATTAAACCTAATCTTTTGGCCTGTACTTCTTTTATCTGAACAAGTATTTTATCTCTTGCATCAGCCAAACTTGATCCGGGTATTTGAAATGCAGCAGCCAATTCGTGCCCGCCGCCACCAAATTTTTGCGCTAATTCTGCTACATTAATACCTCTACCTACTCCTCTTAAACTAACATGGAGTCCATCATTTTTTTCGCTTAAAAGTATAGCAAAATCAATATCTGGCACGGTTTTTAATAATTCATCAATAACACCAGATGTTTCTGACTCGTGAGCATTAAATATTCTAAAATCATCAATTCTTACTTCTGACCAAACAAAACGATGTTTTCTCTCTTCGTGAATATTTGATAAAATTTTACCCCAAAGTTTTAATGTTGAAAGTAGCTTTGTTTTATAAATATGTTGAATAATTTCTTGTTGACGAGCTCCAGCTGCAACTAATTGGGCTGCCACAGTAAACGACTTTGGAGTAGTATTATTGTGTTGAAAACTGCCTGTATCAGTTATAATTCCAGTAAGTAAGGCTGTGGCAATTTCTCCGTCAAAAACAGATTTTTCACGCCCGAGTGATTCAAGGAGCGAAACTAATATTTCTGCAGTAGAAGTTGCTGTTAAATCAACCCAATTAACCCGTCCAAAATAATCATTACCACTATGATGATCAATATTAATTATTGGAACTTCATAAAAAACATCTGGATTGTTATCATAAATTCTACCTGTTCTTTCCAGTTCTGGCGCATCAAGCACAAAGATTAAATCAAATTTAGCTGCGCCCGGTGTAATTGTTACGTCACCTTGACTAAATTCACCTGATTTAGGAGTAATAACAATGTCTAGTCTATTCTCAACTGGATTTTGCTTGTAACCTAATTTATCAACTTTAGCATTAGTAGTGTTTATTGAGATAATAAAATCACGTTGATTTTGAATATCTGACTTAATCTCGCTAGTTTCTGGCAAAAAATTTAAGGCGTTAGGAACCACATCTTGGCAAGCTGCTACTACCTCTTTATTAAGTTTTCTAAGCCCCATTACTAAAGCTAGTGTGCTACCAATAGCATCACCATCAGGATTAACGTGAGTAAGAACCAGTATTTTTTTACTATTATTTACTAGCTCAACTATTTGTTGTTTGGGGGTAAGTTCCATATTGTTTATTGTAACTAATAGGTATATCGTGATTGGTGATTACACGTTATTTATGATTACATGTGATTCATAGTGATAAATTGAACAATGAGTCACGTAAAGCAAATCACAATGAGCAACTACGAACCACAGTTTAATTACTTTCCCCTCTTTCCTAAAGTTTTTAATCGTAACACAACCAGTAAGATCTTGTCAAGAGGAAAAAAAGATGATAGAATGTAATTACAAAACACAATTAACCTAATATCTAATTAGTCTAATTGACCTAAATAATATCAATTTCAAGTTTAAATAATTGGGATTTGATTAGAATAATTAGGTTAATTAGAAATTAGAATAATTAATCAAGGAATCCAATGCCTATTTCCAAATCAGCAAAAAAGGCCTGGCGTAATGCCAAAAATAAAACTCAAAAAAATGTAGTTTTAAAAACTAAACTTAAAACTACTTTACATGATGCTAAGGCTGAGAATTTAAGCAAAGTTTTTTCAACTATTGACAAAGCTGTTAAACGCAATTTATTACACAAAAACAAGGCAGCTCGCATTAAATCAAAACTTGCCAAAAGTATTGGCAGTGGTAAAGCAGTTGCTAAAAAATCCGTCACCAAAAAGAAGTCTACGAAAAAGGTGAGTAAGAAGAAAAAATAGTTTCACAAAAACTCAAATTTTTAATTTAAAATTTGTAACCAGTTTCGCCATAAGCGATGCCTAGGCGAATCAAATTCAAATGTTATTAACTCAAAAGTAAAAACGAAAAACTTAAAACCATAACTTAAATTTAAAAACTAAATATTTAATTTTAACTTTTTAGAT
>CAZXAY010000006.1:0-35526 GCA_964638435.1 uncultured Candidatus Saccharibacteria bacterium
TAAGTTCTCGACTCGTGTACTCGCTCGAACTAAGTTCTCGACTCGTGTACTCGCTCGAACTAAATGGTGCGCCCGAGAGGATTCGAACCGCTGACCTTGTGCTTCGCAAGCACACGCTCTATCCAGCTGAGCTACGGGCGCCCACGTTAACTAAAAACTAATAACCTAAAACTAAAAACCTATAAAACCATAATACCTTATCCCTAATTCATTATACAAAGATATTCTATCATAAATCAGATTGCTTTTCAAGGTAGGATCGGATATAATAGTCATATAATAACTGCATTATAAACTTATTATCCTAAATTTAAAATTCTTAAATATATGAGTCTAACTAAAAAAGTTGCACTAAATACTATAATCCAAATTATTGGCAAAGTGATAACCACGGCTATCTCATTAGTTTTAATTGCCTCGATTACAAGATATTTAGGAGTCAGCGGTTATGGTCAATATACCACAATTTTTGCTTATGTGTCTTTTTGGTCAGTACTCGCTGATTTTGGTTTTTTTCTAATATTAGTTAGAGAAATATCCAAAACGAATGCTGATGTAAATAAGATTTTTAACAATATCGTTACTTTTAGAGGATTATTAGGATTAGTAATTTTTTCCTTAGCAGTGCTAGTTGCTTTTTTTATTCCTAGCTATCCATTAGTTGTAAAACTTGGTATCTCGGTTTGCGCACTTGGTTGGTTTTGGATTAGTATGAATTCTACATATGTTGCAGTTTTCCAAGCTAATCTGCAGATGTATTGGGCTACCTTAACTGATGTAATTGGTAGAGTTATTATTTTAGGTTTCATACTATTTTTTATTAGTATAAATTTTCCACTAAATTCGATTATCTGGGCATATTTTATAGGTAATCTTGTTAATTTAATAATGAGTATGTATTTTGGCCGTAAATTTGTTAGATTTCGCCCAAGTTTTGATTTTGTCTATTGGAAAAAAATATTTTTGGAAACACTACCTATGGGTATAGTGTTGGTTCTAGGTATAATGTATTTTAAAATTGATACTGTAATTTTATCTCTATTTAAATCAAGCAAAGATGTAGGAATCTACGGGGCACCTTTTAAGATTTTAGAGGTTTTATTAATTTTCCCTGGTATATTTATGGGTAATGTTTTCCCAATTCTCACTAGGTATCTCGAGAAAAAAGACCAAAGATTACAATCTGCTTTTCAAAAATCTTTTGATTTTTTATCAATGCTAGCTCTACCAGTTGTTGCGGGTTGTTTAGTGCTAGCCAACCCAATTATTAATTTTATTGCTGGCCAGGAATTTGTTAAAGCTTCTACTATTGGCCCATTTTTTGGTCTACAAGCTACTGCCCCGCTTGTTCTGCAGATATTAATTATCACAGTGGGTATATATTATATTTCTCAACTTTTTAATAACACTGTAATCGCCATGGGTAAGCAAAAAGAGATGGTCAAACCTTATATAATTATTACCCTAATTAATATTGGTCTAAATCTGATAATAATCCCAAAATTTTCTTATATTGGAGCAGCTGTTGTAACTATTATTACTGCTGTGCTGGTACAGTATTTTACTGCAAAAATAGTTCATGCCCATCAAGATCTTAAAATCAACTATAATATTTTTAGTAAATCTTTTTTATCAGCCATTATTATGGGTATTATATTATTTGTAGTTAATACTAATTTGTTCGCTGAGATAATAACAGGCATTATAGTGTATTTGGTATCGCTTTATATATTGGGGGTTTTTTCAAAAGAAAATATTAGATTGCTATTAGGCAGAGAGAATTAATTAAAGGATAATTTTTATGCGTATTGCTATTGATGTTCAAACTACACTTGGTCAAAAAACAGGTTTTGGTTTTTACGTTCAAAATCTTACCAGAGAATTAAAAAAATTAAACCATAATAACGAATATATTTTACTCAGGCCTAAAGAAGAAAAAGATCTTTTTGCTCCGCAAAGATTTATTTGGGACCAATTTACATTTCCCAAGATGGCTATAAAGGAAAAAGTTGATATACTGCATCAACCAAGTTTTTCTGCACCAATTTTTTATAGAGGTAAAATAGTAGTAACAGCGCACGATTTAATAGCTATACTTTATGGTAAGGATATCCCATATTTTTCGCGTCAATATTTTGGTCGATGGATGCCATTTAGTTATCAATGGGCAGATAAAATTATTTGTGATTCAATCAATACTAAAAACGATATAATTAAATATTTAAAAGTTCCTAGCGAGAAATTAAGAGTTATTTATCTTGCGGCTGATAATGATATAAAAAAAGATATTATTTTAGCAGATGTTAGTAAAGTTAAAATTAAATACAAAACCGGGGACAAATATTTACTTCATACTGGTACACTAAATCCACGTAAAAATTTGGAATTTTTAATTAGAGTTTATTCCCAAATTGTCAAATCATATCCTGATTACAATCTAGTTATTGTTGGCAAAAAAGGTTGGTATTATGAAGGTTTATTTACTCTTACTCGTCAACTTGGGTTAGAGAACAAAGTAATTTTTGCAGGTTATATAGCAGACGAGGATAAATCAGCTCTCTATAAAGGTGCTCAACTATTTTTATTTCCCTCTCATTATGAAGGGTTTGGTTTACCACCACTAGAGGCAATGTCGATTGGAGTTCCAGTCATATCTTCTAACACTTCATCTCTCCCAGAAATCGTAGAAAATGCCGGAATATTATTATCACCTAGTGATGAACTATCATGGGTTAGATCAATTAAATCAATTTTGTCAGATAGGAAACTACATAACCGTTACAGCAAATTAGGTTTAATCCAATCACAAAAATTTTCTTGGGCTAAAACGGCTGCAGAAACTTTAATGGTGTATAAGGAACTACAATGATTATTGGCCTAGATGCCTCGCGTGCAATTAATGAGAGTGCAGGGATAGCAAGATATAACAGTAATCTCATAAAAAATCTTGCTAAAATTGATAGAGAAAATGATTATAAATTTTTATTTACCTATGTTAGAGACAAAACAATTAAAAAAAAATTATCCAGCAATTTAACATCCAGATTCAAAAATTATAAAAATATTATTTTACCCATTCCCGGCAATATTAAGGAATATTTATGGGGCACTCGTTTGCCAATACTATCAATGTTTATAGGAAAATGCGATATTTGGCACGCAACATCGTTTTTTGAAGCCACAATTGGTGATAGGATGCCTCAAATTGTCACTATCTATGATATGACCACATTTTTGTTCCCAGATCAAAGAGGTGGTGAAGTCTCGCAAAGATTGTCGCAACGCACTAAAGAGATAGTTAATAGAGCAGCCAAGGTTATATCTATTTCCCAGTCAACAAAAAAAGATATTATAAAATTTATCCCACAAGTTGATCCAAAAAAAATTGTTGTGATACCACTTGGGTTTGATGAAACGTTTAAAAAAGATACTAAAATTAAAAAAAAGAATATTATTTTGTTTGTTGGCACTGTAGAACCCAGAAAGAATCTTAAAAGATTAATTCTAGCTTATAACAAATTGCCAGAAGCAATCAAGTTAAAATATCAATTAGTAATTGTTGGAGCTAGCGGTTGGAATAACGACGATATTTATCAAACGGCTAAACCACTGGTCGACAAAAAAAGAATTGTGTTTAAAGATTATTTAACCGATAATCAATTGCAAAAGTTGTATAATGAGTCAAAAATATTTGTTTACCCATCAATATATGAAGGGTTTGGTTTACCAGTATTAGAAGCAATGAATTGTGGCTTGCCAGTTATTACATCAAATATCTCATCATTACCAGAAGTAGCAGGAGATGCCGCGTTTTATGTTAACCCATTAAGTGTAAAAGATATTACAAATACTATTAATAAACTAATTTCTAACGAAAAGTTGATGATTCAATTATCAAAAAAAAGCTTAAAGCAGGCTAAAAAGTTTTCTTGGGAAAGGTGCGCCAAAGAGACCTTAAATATTTATAGGAGTATTTATCATGGTTAAACCAATCATGGCAATTTTAACAGAATCTATAAGAAGAGATAACCATTTACCTCTAAAGAATTTTGATAAAATCAAAATTGTCCATTTTTATCAAAGCGCGCCTTACAACGATATGACTAAAGACGAATTGACAAGTTGTATTAGATACAATAATGTTTTTGACTTATACTCAAAGCTTAAAGAACTAAAGCCCAATATAATTCAAGGTGCTGAACCATATGGTTCTAAAAAAATGTTTCTTTTATCAATAACGGCTTATTTAATTAGTAAACGTTTAAAAATCCCTCTAATATTTCCTTTTTGGGAAAATGTTAGTCCCAAAACAAAGTTTAATTTAATCCAGAGATTAATTGTAAATTGGTTTTTAAAACTATATGTTAGACAATCTACGCTCGTGATTTATCTAAATGAGGGAGCGCGAATAAATTTAATTAATGCTGGTGCTAATAATGATAAAATAACAAAATTTCTTTGGGGAACTTGGGGAGTAGACGTTGGACTATTTAGACCAAACTCAAAATTCAAAATTCAAAATTCAAAATTAAAGACGATTCTATTTGGTGGGAGGCTTGATTATGAAAAGGGTATTACCTACTTATTGCCAGCATATTTAGAAGTTAGAAAAAAGATTAAAAATGTAAAATTGGTTTTAATTGGTGGTGGTAAACTTATCGATTGGGCTAAAGAATTTGTTACTAAACATCATTTAGAAAATGAGGTAACTTTTACTGGGTTGATTAAAACCAAAAACCTTCCAAATTATTTTAATGAGGCTGATGTTTTTACCTGCCCGGCCGTATCAACTAATTGGT
The DNA here is from genome assembly GCA_964638435.1 of uncultured Candidatus Saccharibacteria bacterium. Lineage (GTDB taxonomy): Bacteria > Patescibacteriota > UBA1384 > JAMDBS01 > CAZXAY01 > CAZXAY01. The sequence goes on from CAZXAY010000006.1 coordinate 4,800, forward strand.
GGCAAGAACAAGTTGGTATGATTAATTTGCAAGCTATGAGTTCGGGAGTTCCCATAGTTTCAACAATAAGTGGAGCAATATCCGAATATGTACCAAATAATTTAGTTGGTAAATTAGTAAAAGAAAAAGATAGTAATAAATTAGCCCAAGCATTATTATCAATATTATCTGATGATAAATTAAGATTAAAAATGTCTATTTTAGCTAGAGAATTTGCTATAAAAAATTATGATGATAAAAAAAATATTACTAAAGCACAAAATATTATTATGGAGATACTAGATGACAATAAAACTATTAAATAGCATGTTATTTTGGATTTTATTAATATTTTTTCTTATTACTTGGTCTTACACAGTATTTTTATTCGGTTCTATGGCAGTTGTTTTAACTATCGCCATGGTAATATTCATTATCATTCTAGCAAAGATAATCAAGGATCCTTTTTGGGGTGTCACATCACTAATATTCTTCTTACCATTTGAGAGGATCCCATCAATTGACATTGGCTCCATGAACCTTAAAGTCAATCAAATTCTTGGTGGGGTTACTCTTATAAGTTGGATTTTATCTTTAATTTTTAACAAAAGAAAAATTATGCCCAATATTTTAGCTTGGTCAATAATTGTGTTTTTAACAATTTGTTTTATCTCGTTATCTCAAAGTGGCTATTTACCAAGGTCGCTAACGGTTTATATATTTATAATTTTTACTATACTAATTAGTTTACCAGTCTATAATTTGATTGATTCAAAAGAAAAATTACAAAAAATTATCAGAATAATATTTTATTCATCACTTGTAGTTGGAATTTTTGCGATTTGGCAATTTTTAGGTGATTTAGCAGGTTTGCCAACTTATTTAACGGGGTTGAGAGATGCTTATACTAAACATGTTTTTGGTTTTCCTAGGGTACAAGCTTTTTCTAACGAGCCATTGTATTTAGCAAACTTTTTATTATTGCCATTAGGACTATCAATCAGTTTATTTTTAGGGAAAATATACCCGATTAAAAAATCAATATTTTTTACATTGATCATCATCTTAATTCTAAGTTTGTCACTAACCGTTGCCAGGAGCGGGTACATTGGTTTTATTGTAATGTTATTAATTATTTTGTTTGTTAAATTCAAAAAAGTTTTTACTACAAAAAATATTTTGATAATTTCTTCAATAATAATCATTGCTTGCGGAGGTACTTATTGGTTTTTATCACGCAGCGAAACAGGGTCACTAGACAGATTTATTACTAGAATTACCCTGCAAGATATTTCGCAAGGGGATTCGACTATTGGTAGAATCAATACATATGAGAGAGCCCTTAGTTATTGGCAGGAATCACCGTTAATTGGGATAGGAATAGGTAATTATGCTATGAGGTCAAAAGATTATCCACCCGCCGATGAGATGAAGGATTGGGATATAGTGAATAATGAATATATTGAGATTTTGACCGAAACAGGGGTTTTGGGGCTCGCTAGTTTCATTATAATTTTTATGGTTTTACTATGGCGTAGCGTTTTAGCATATTATCGGACTAACGATGAATTAATTAAATCGATAATATTAGGTTTATCGGCGGCATTAGTTGCAGTGTTGATTCAGTATAACTTTTTTTCTACTCTATACATTGTATATTTTTGGGTATTAGTAGCATTAATTGTTGCTACGCAGAATTTATGTTTTAAGGATAACAAATGATTTATTTTATTGCGTTAATTGTGTTTTTGTTGCCGAGCTACCTTGTAAGGTTTAGTGTGTTTGGAATACCAACAACAATGTTGGAGGTTTTGATATACGGAGCGTTTGTTACAACCTTAATCTTAAAACTAAAATCTAAAAACGAAAAACCAAAACTAAAAACGAAAAACTTATACATAATTCCAATAATTCTGTTTATCATATCTGGAATTTTGTCAGTCGCAATGGCACCAGATAAAAGGGAAGCGTTGGGACTTTTTAAAGCATATATTATTGATCCAATACTTTTTTTCTACATAGTAATTAGTTTTGATAGAAAAAAAGAAATTCTAAATCCTAAGCACGAAATTCTAAACAAACCCCAATTTTCCAATAACCAATCTCAAAACAAATCTAAAATCATAAATCATAAATCTGAAATTCTGATGAAGGCTTTGATTGCCAGTGGAGTATTGGTTGCCCTCCATGCCATTTGGCAAAAATTAACAGGTGATACAACAATAGATGGTAGAATTTTGGGTATTTTTAGCCTGGATGCTAATTCTTCACCAAATTACCTAGCCTTTTATTTAGTACCAATCGCGGTGCTCATTAGTGGTCTTGAAATGAATATAATTGGTAGTAATTTAATGAAGATAGATAGTTTTTACAAAAATATTTGGTATTATGATATTTCTTTTATCTTAATTACTTATGCTATTTGGCTCACAGGATCTCGTGCGGCCATTGGTGCGTTAGTTGCTGGGGTAATCAGCTATTTTGTTATAAGTTATTGGCAAAAAATTAAATCCAATAGAATATTTACTTTATTACTATATTGCTTTATTACTTTGTTACTTGTTATCGGTTGGCAAAATACCAAACCTGATTGGGGTGCTACGCCAGACGCTGGTAGAATATCGTCTTCAAACAATATTCGCTGGGAGATTTGGAATACGACCGTGAAAGATATGATTCCTCATAATATGGTTTGGCTTAAAGGAGTTGGGTTTGGTAATTATCAAAATTATTTTAGCGAGTTAACTAACAATAAAGTAAACTACCCAGAGTGGATTACACCCTGGGCTCATACGCCACACAATTTGTTTTTAAACATCTGGATGAATCTAGGACTACTTGGCTTGATTTCGTTTATTTGGATACTCACATTATTTTTTAAACCCCAAACCACGAACACCAAATCTCAAATAAATCCCAATATCCAAATTAAAAACCTGCCTGCCGACAGGCAAGATTCTAATCAATCCATAATTCACCATTCACCATTCACCATTTATTATTCAATGATGATTGCCATCCTTATTCAAGGTCTAGTTGATTCTTCCGTATACAAAAATGATCTATGGATATTATTCTGGTTAATAATAGGTTTATCAATCATTATAAATCTTAGTACTAGTACGAAAGATTAATATTAATTATTCATTGGTAGTATTTTTTTGCAAAGATATTTTTTACTTTACCTTTTTTAACCAAGTACCAATATATTCCAGTGCCAATCATCAACACCACTCCACATATAATTAGAATCAACCATAAATTATTTGTTGTTGTTTTTGTTAATATGTTGATTGTTCCTTCTTTTAATACGGTAATATTGCCACTCAAGTCCTCTTTATAAATAGTGATTTTATGATTACCAACCTCGCTTGGTAATTCTATTGAGCCTTGATATGTTAGATCGGCTGACTTATTCAACCATGAATATACTGGATCACTTTCGATTTTAACAACAATTTTATCAGTATCACTAACTCCTTCAAGATCAGTAAAATTTAAACCAAATTCTTCTTTAGCGTAACCAGTTAAATTTATTGCCTCTTGATTTTTACTACTTAGATTGATAATTTTATTTGGGTCTAATTTAGTATAATCAATATTTTTTTGTTTAGCATATACAACTAGATTTTTTTGCTCCAATTTATCAGTTCCTACAAGTACAGAAAGCTCGTATCTCCCAGACGCGTTAAATAATACTATAGCGTTTTTTATTCCGGCATCTACTCCTTGGGTAACTTCAGCATTATCAACAGGTGTAGCAACTAATTGCCATGTTGGAGTGCTAACTTCATTACCATTGGCATCAGTCGGATTAAATGTTGCTTTAACGGTATCTCCAAGGGTTAGTAAGCTTTTGTCAATCGTAAAGGTACTTTTTGCCAGCGAAAAATCACCAGCTGTAAAAGTAGCTTTTACGGATCCTAATTCCCAAGATCCAATTTTTACTTTAATCTCCTTTTCTTCGGCTTTGGTAGAGGTAATTTTTGCTTCATAATGATCTTTATTAACTAATGTTGCGCTAGAAACTGTATTATTTGAACCGCTAACCTCTAGTGCGATTTTTGAACTTTTTACTATTGCATCTGCAGACGTTCTTAAACTAATACTGACAGTAATTGATTCTGACCCATCAGCTTTTGCTTTATCTTTATCAAAGGTAATTTTGGATTTTTCCTTAGAAATGCTCCTAACTTCAGAGGGGGTAGAACTACTATTGGAACTCGAGCTAGAGCTCGAGCTAGAACTGGATGATAAGGATGATGTTGAACAGCTATCCACTGTAGTGATCTGGGGTTCTTCATAAAAGGTTAGGCTTTTGCCACAAGCTGTAGTGGTTTTTTCGCCACTTAGTTTCCAATATGCTAACTTTGAACCTAATTTGTAAGCATAAAGGTCAGCGGCATCTTTAATAGATACTACATCATCTAAGTAGAGTGTCCCATTCCAAGTACCACCTTGACAGTCATAGACAATACTATCAAATTTAATTGGATAATCTATCGAACCATTACCGCCCCAACTTGTTTTAGCACTGTCATTAGAAAAATCAAATTTATAGTAAGTCCAATCTGTATTTACCTTACCAAGATCAAATTGAAAAGTTTCATTATTATTATCTTTAATACGCAATTTTAATACACTGCTAGTAGTGGGACCCTTGGCCCAAATACCCAAACCGGCGGGGTTACCACTTAAACTCTTGATTTTTTCCATAAGAATGTAACCGCTAGAAGAATTAAAGTTAAAATCAACTTTTAAACCATTTCCTGAATATCCCGAGGTACCAGATAGCGTTGCCCAACCGTTACTAGAAGCATTGGTGCCCCAACCGCTTACAGAATCAAAATTATCAATAGACTCTGTATCGTAAACGTAGATTCTTTCAGCTGTTCCAGAAGTATCAAATTGTTTAATAGTATTTTTATATAAATTATACAAAGATTTATGACTTAGGTCAGATTTCACCATACCCCAACCATCGCCATCGCGATATCTATACATCATAACTTTTTCTATCGATGAAACACTTTTAGCCATAAGGTAACTTCTGGCAAGATAATTAGCTTGATTAGTTTCACCAACTGTTGAAGATTGTACACCAAACTCTGTCAGCCATATTTTTTTACCACCCCCATATTTATTAATAGTGTTTGCAGCAATATTTAGTGATGTTACGAAATCCCCGATGTTGTAAGCTACCACTTCTGGGGCGCTATCTCGATATGGATGCAAACCCAAAGCGTCAAATTTATCCCAAGCGCCACCCGAATAAATCCCATCCCAGAAACTTGTTGCTTCACCTCTTGCAGTAAGACCACTAACAACTACTTTGGCACCACTGTCATATTGTTTAATTTTATCGTATGATCGCCAAAGATATGAGGCATAATCAGAGCCAGAAATGTAATTATCGGCTTCATTCATTATTTCGTACCCAACTATTTTACCAGAATAATGACTGGCTACTGTTGCCACAAAATCGCCCCATTGATCAACAGATGGTACACTCCCTTCGATATGGAGTAATATTAAATTTTCAATACCGCGATCACCTGTTAAATTTATAGCTGTGTCAAATGGTGACCAATCAATATTTGTAGAATAATTTATTGTAGTTCTAGTAATACTAATACCCAAATCGCTCATAGAGTTAGCAATATTAGTTTTGTCACCATCAGGTTCGCTTGATAAATATACCCCTACACCAAAATAACCAGCACTTGTCATTGATGGAATTAATAGCACCAACATGACAACGAAAATTCTTTTGATTAAAAATTTAAGTTGATAATCCTTCATTTTAGGTCCTTTCTCCTTAATGTGGACAAGATAAGTTAAAAGATATAAAATATAATAGTAAATAACTAATTTAATTATAGCAGATACATTAGTAATAGTAAAAAAGGAATAAGATGGAAAACAAACAATCTATTAATAATAAACTAGCAAAAATTTGGCAAAATGAAGGGTTAAAGCAGTTTATTAAATTTGGCATAGTTGGTCTCTCGGGTACAATTATTGACTTAGGGTTTTATAATTTGCTTGCGATAAGTCTAGGCTTTAATATATACATTGCTAGGACCATCTCATTTGTCCTTGCTGCTACAAGTAACTATTTTTTAAATCGTACCTGGACCTTTCAAAGCAAAGAGAAAAAAATCGCCAAAGAATACAGTCAATTTTTCTTTGTATCTGTTGTCGGGCTATTATTAAATTTAGTTATTATGAGAGTTGTTTTAAATTATACTAAAGATTTTGCTAGTGAGATTTTAGAAAAAAATATCCCAGTATTAATCGCCATTATAATAGTGCTGTTTTGGAACTTTATTGCTAATAAGTACTGGACTTTTAAACACTAACTATTCTATGAAAATAAAGAAATTACATCTTATTTTGATTATTTTTTTGGGCGCAATTTTGCGTTTTATTGGGTTAGGCACCAGGCCTTTTGATGGAGACGAGGGTATAATTTTAATAATCGCTAATAATCCTTTAAATGAACTAATCAGCCGTGCCTCACAAGATGTCCACCCGCCATTATTTCACCTATTAACCAAAGTTTTTATAGATTTTTTTGGAATCAGTGAGTGGGTTGGGAGATTGTTACCTGCAATTCTAGGGTCATGTTTTGTATATCTTGTTTATCTTATAGTTAAAAAAATGTTTAACAAAAATGATTTAGCATTATTTGTAGCGTTATTGAGCGCTTTTTCTAGCTATTTAATTTATCCATCGCAAGAGATCAGAATGTATATGTTATTTGCCGTACTTGGTGCTTTATCATATTATTATTTTTGGATTTTATTGTCTGATAATAAAATAAAATTACTTAGTAGATATTGGTTTGGATATATTTTTTGCTCAGCACTAATGATTTATAGTCAATATCTAGGCTTTGTAGTGATATTCTCACAATTGTGTTATTTAGTCTATTTACTAATTAAAGATAAATCATTTAATACTAAAAAAACAATCTTTAACTGGGTATTAATATGGGTTTTGATAATAGTATTATTTATCCCACAGATTCCAATATTGATAGCCCAGTTTTTCGCTAGAGTCAGTGAGCAGTCGCAAGCGCTATCCATTGGTACGAACGTTAAAGGTTTGATTGGTGCGTTTTATCGTATGGGTAGTGGCCGGTTGTTTTTGGATTTAACCCCTAGCGCAATTAAAGATTTATTAACAACTAATCCATGGATGTTTATTGGATTTCTGATTACTCTAATAGTCCCCACAGTTTTGTTTATTAAAGGTTTAATAATTTGTTATAAAAAATATAAAACCCAATTTTGGTTTTTTGTAATCCCAATAATTATTGCGATTTTATTGGCTATTATATCTTCTGAAATTGGTGGTAGAGCTAACAGATATTTAATTTATCTTTTCCCTTTTTATATAATTTTTATTGGTTTAGCTAGTTTAGACTATATAAAAAGTAAATGGTGGAAAGTTGTGCCGATTGTATTTGTTTTAATAAATATTATTGGGTTATATTATCATTATCAAATCGAAAACAAAGCGCCAGGGGTTAACACTATAGCTAATTATATTGATAAAAATTATCAGCAAGGTGACGCAGTATTAATAAGAGGTGGGTTTGGAGGTGGTGAAGAATGGGTTTTTAGATATTATTGGGATAAGCTACAAGTTACAAACTACAAGTTACAAGTTTATGATATGCTTGGTGGTTATGAGGCAGGTAATTTAGCTGAGCTTAAGGCAATTAACCCACAAGACAAAGCTAACGAATTATTGACTAGCTTCCAACGTATTTGGTTTTACGATATGACTTATAGTAACATTAGTATTAAAGGCAAAGAGCATAATCTAGGCAAAGATAAAGAAGGTAAAGGTTTAATCCTTTGGGAGATAAACAAGTAAATATTATTAAATAAGATTTCGATAAATTTGAAGTTTGATTTTTAGTTAAATCGTAATGGGTGTTATATGAAAAATAGTTTGCAGTTTATAATTTTAACAACCATATTAATATCCACACTAGTTGGGCTATTTTTGAATAATTACAATAATTCTAGCGCCTCTGGCAAAGACTTTAATTGGGGAGTTACACTTGATCCTTATCCTTATGGTGAGGTTGATAAAAATGTATTAAATGCTAATATCAATCGAGCTAAAGACTTAGGTGTTAAGTGGATCAGATTTGGAATACTAAATTATCCTGCTGATCCTTTTACCCAAACCGATGTGGTATATAATAAAATTATTGAAAATGATTTTAAGGTAGTAATAAGTTTTCAGCCAGATAAAAATTATGATCAGTTTACTGATCCATACCAGACAGGATATGATCAAGCCTATAGTATTGCTTCGCATTACAATAATGTCAAATATTTTCAATTAGGTAACGAACCAGCCGCCTCGGCTATAAAATATATGTGGTCGGGGATAGACGAAGAATCATTTGATTCAGATAAATACAATAAAGTTATGTTATGGCTTAAAGGTGCAGCAGCAGGCGTTAAAAAAGCTAATCCCAAGGCAAAAAGAATAATTACAGGTAATTGGCTTAATATAGGTTTTTTTAAGATGTTAAATAATGATAATTTAGATTACGATATTATTGGTTGGGATTGGCACCAAAAAACTGCTGATTTAACTAAGGTTGAGGATCAAGGTAATACTTATAATCTGATAGATAAGCTAACCAAGTTAAACAAACAAGTTTGGATTATGGAGGCGGGGATTTTAGAAGGTAGTGTAAATGGTGAGGGCAAGCAAGCTGAATATATGATAAATTTAGCCCGTCAAGTTTACCAATCAAAGAAATTTGGAGGATTTTTTATCTTTGGATTATTCGACGGTCAATATCGCTATGAAGGTGATAATAACAATCTAGGAATCCTAAAAAATTCTAAAAATAGCCATGGTAAACTTGGTCCAGGTGAGCCCAAAAAGGCATATTGGGTGTTGAAGAATTATATTAACAGTGTAAAATAATTAGTACAGACTCATAATAGGAGATAGTAATGCATATAGTTATTGATGCAAGATTTTATCGCAGTTCAACAGCAGGGTTGGGGCGCTACACAAGAGCTCTTATTAGAGAGTTAATTAAAATTGACCACGTAAACCAATATACAATTATAATTACTCCTGCTGATGAAGCTGAGTACGACCAACAAATTAAAAATTTACTCTCGTCCCGAACTCGAGTCAAGGGAAATTTAAAAATTAAAAATTTCTCTAAATTTATTGTTCCTATTACTCATTACACGCTCGCAGAACAAATAAAATTTGTTAAGGTATTAAATGACCTAAAACCAGATTTAGTACATTTTACAAATTTTAATCATCCTATATTATACCGTGGTAAGTTTGTAACAACCGCGCACGATCTTACAGTTATGCTTCACCCAGTCGGGAGGATGCAAAAATCCTTAATTCGCCGAATAGCTTTTAACAAGGTTATGTCACATGCAGTTACTGCATCTCGAAAGGTTATTGCCATATCTGAGGCAACCAAAAAGGATTTAGTAAAATATCTCCACACTGATCCTAAAAAAATCCAAGTAATCTATGAAGGAGTTGACTCACAATACAAGCCAATCGCTAATAGCCAATCGCTAATAGCTAATAAATATATAATTACAAAACCTTATATTTTATTTGTTTCGCAATGGCGGCCACATAAAGGTTTGTCAGAGTTAATTAAGGCATTTGGCATTTTAAAAGAAAAATATAAACTACCTCATCAGCTGGTAATTACTGGTAAGCCAAATAATGATTTCTTCGATTTGCTATCAGCTATTAACCATTCGCCATTCGTTAAAGACATTATTAGACCCGGTTTTATGCCAGAAGAAGATTTACCAGCATTATTTAATGGTGCTAGCGCCTTTATCTTTCCGTCACATTATGAAGGGTTTGGTTTGCCACCACTTGAGGCTATGGCTTGTGGCACACCAGTCATATCATCAAATGTTAGTTGTATGCCTGAAATTTTGGGAGATGCAGCGGTTTATTTTGATCCAAATAAACCAGAAGATATGGCCGAAAGAATTAATGATATTCTAATATCAGATGACAAACAACAGATTCTAGTTAATAAAGGGTTTGAGCAGGTTAAAAAATATTCTTGGGCTAAAATGGCTCGTGAAACATTGGATGTTTATAAAGAAGTAATAAAATAGTGACCAAGTTAACAAGTGACGTGGTGACAAGTAAAATACTTTAAATTATTAGAATTAACCAACCCTTGTTACATGTTACTTTATCACTGGTTACCAATAGTAAGTTCTTTAACAACATAATGAGGTGGAAATATGGATGATTTTGGAGAGCAAGATTTCTCAATAATTGTTGATGAAAAAAGAGCAGGAAAAGGATATTTTCATATTTGTCCTAGATATATTGGTTTATTTATAACGCTAGGACATATGAAATTTATTAGATTTCTTGCAACTTGTTAAAACATTCCAAAACCATTGAGCATAAATATTTCAAGATTATCAGAACCCGATTGTTTGAGTTTAGAAAATTGTCGTAATTGTAACAAAACATGCCCAAAAACAGGATTAACAGGAGCAATGATAAGAGAATTTCGAAGATTTCTTGAATTAGATGAGGATTAAGAGGATAATAAGATGTAAACCAGCCCACTCCTTACGTAGTGTTAGAGAAGCAAGAAAAAAATACAGGAAAAACTAGATAAGAGTAAATAAATCTGCAAAATACTCATATTGTGGGAGGGAATAATGAATATGCTCTTATTAGACATTATTGGTTCTTGTTCTTTTGACGAAGACATATCAGAAATATTAGCATCAGTGTTTTTCCGACAGTGTCAAAAAGTTAGAAAGGGGGTGACAAATGTCAGAGCTAGTCCCTTTTATCGATCAACCAGGTTCTAACAATTCTCCGGAGGTGGTTTATAAAGATAGTTCCACAACCTTTGATGAAGGATTTGACCCTGACGATAGATCGTGCGACCCAGGTTGGGGGGAGGAACCACCATTATATTTTCCACCGTTAGTTTCACCACTTTGGACGCCCGGTCCATTTAGTGGAATGTGGTTTTAGAAACTTAAGTTCAGATGGATGGACATGCAGGCTCACGAGCCTGCTTTTTCGTTACTTTAATGAGATATTGACTCCCACCCTGTTTTTATGGTTAAATAGAAGTAAAATAATAAGATAATTACTATCACAAATCTTTTTTCACTAATACACACTAATTATTTGTGTAAATCTGTGATAAAGATTAGTGATAGTTATCTCTTTGGAGAATCTATGGTTAATAATGCGCTTTACATGTCTTTGGGGGCTGCAGTATTATCAGTAATTTACAGTTTATTTTTAGTTCGATGGGTGCTCAAGCAACCTAGTGGTAGCCCAAAAATGTTAGAGATAGCTCGCGCCATTCAAGAAGGCGCTCGCGCTTATCTAAATCGTCAGTACAAAACTGTAGCTTTTGTAGCTGTAATAATTTTTGTACTTCTTGGGACTTTACTAAATTGGGTTACAGCTTATGGTTTTATTGTAGGGGCAATACTTTCAGCTTGTGCAGGTTATATTGGTATGAATGTTTCCGTCGCAGCCAATGTTCGCTGCGCTGAAGCTGCTAAAAAAGGTTTACAACGCGCGCTTGCAGTTGCCTTTCAAGGCGGAGCAGTTACTGGTTTATTAGTTGCTGGTCTAGGATTACTTGGTGTCACAGTATTTTATTGGATTACTAAAGATATCAATGCTCTAGTTGGTCTTGGTTTTGGTGGTTCATTAATCTCAATTTTTGCTCGTTTAGGTGGTGGAATTTATACTAAAGCTGCCGATGTGGGAGCTGATCTAGTTGGTAAAGTTGAGGCAGGTATTCCTGAAGACGACCCACGTAACCCCGCAGTAATTGCTGATAATGTAGGTGACAATGTTGGTGATTGCTCTGGTATGGCTGCAGATTTATTTGAAACATATGCAGTAACTAGTATCGCCGCCATGTTACTTGGCAATTTAATTTTTCCTGGTAATGAGAATGTAATTATTTACCCATTAGTACTCGGCGGGGTTTCTGTAATTGCCTCGATTATTGGTACTTGGTTTGTTAAGGTAAAAAATAAGCAAATTATGATGGCACTTTATAAAGGTTTGGTAGCTAGTGGTGTCTTAGCCTTAATTGGATTTTATTTTGTTACTAATTGGTTGATGAAGGATAATGGTTTGTACTCTACAACTAATCTCTATCTATCTTCTCTAATTGGTGTAGCGGTTACAGCTGGTATGGTACTAATTACTGAATATTATACTTCTACCACTCACAAGCCAGTTAAATCAATAGCTCAAGCTTCTACTACTGGTCACGGTACTAATATTATTCAAGGATTAGCAATTTCTATGAAGGCAACAACCTGGCCAGTAATCTTGATTGCGGCTGCCATTTATGGTGCCTTTACTTTAGCTGGATTATACGGCGTAGCAATCGCAGCATTTAGTATGCTTTCGATGACTGGTATCATTGTCGCCATTGATGCTTATGGCCCAATAACTGATAACGCTGGAGGTATTGCCGAGATGGCTGAGTTACCTCAAGCTGTTAGAGATATTACAGATCCGCTAGATGCAGTCGGTAATACTACCAAAGCAGTTACCAAAGGTTATGCTATTGGTAGCGCCGGGTTGGCTGCTATTGTGCTATTCTCTGCCTATACTCAAGATTTAGAGCGGCTCTCTGACCTCAAATATAAGATCGCTGATTTTACATTAGGTGATCCCAAAGTATTAATAGGATTATTTATTGGAGGGTTACTACCTTATCTGTTTGGTTCACTTTGTATGGAAGCAGTTGGTAAAACCGCAGGTGCCGTTGTGGAAGAAGTTAGACATCAATTCAGAACCATTAAAGGTATAATGCAAGGTAAAGCAAAACCAAATTATGGTCGCTGTGTTGATATTGTTACCAAAGCTGCCATTAAACAAATGATCGTACCAGCATTAATCCCTGTTGTTGTACCAATAGTTGTTGGTCTTGTTCTAGGCCCAATTGCTTTAGGTGGGCTACTTGTCGGTTCTATTGTTACAGGATTATTTGTAGCGATTTCTATGACCTCTGGTGGCGCCGCATGGGATAATGCTAAAAAATATATTGAATCTGGTCATTTTGGTGGTAAGGGCGGAGAAGCCCATAAAGCTGCCGTAACAGGTGACACTGTAGGTGACCCTTATAAAGATACTGCCGGTCCTGCAATTAACCCAATGATTAAAATATTAAACATCGTAGCACTACTGATAATTTCATTAATAATCTAAAAATTTAAATCTAAAATGTAAAAACCAAAACTAAAAAGTTAAATCTATCAGTTAATTTTAAGTTTTAAGTTAATATTATGTCCAAACCCGATCTACAACTAACATGTAATATTGATAGGATCGAAAATGATAAAGCGGTTTTATGTTTTTTTAGTAGAGATAATCGCCAACAATTAATTTTATCAAAAAAATATTTACCGAAAGATAGTAAAGAGGGTGATGTATTTAATGTCGAATTTCTATCAGAAAGTCAATTAACTACAAAAAACAAAAATCTCGCCCAAGAGATATTAAAAGAAATATTGAATGGAAAGTAATTTGTTGATTGTTATTAATAGTTACTTATGGTTATTTGCTGTACATTATTCCTTGTGCCATGAATAACAACAAGCAACAATTAATAACGATGTAATCGTCAAACAACAATGTAACCATTAAATAACCATAAATAACTGCTGATGCTATGACCAAACGTAAAAAAATATTACTAATAGTCTTAATACCTGTGCTATTAATTATAGCTAGTTTTGCTAGTTATTCGTATATTTATGCTGCAAAGATTTACCCAAACACAACAATCGCAGATATAGATATTGGAGGACTATCTCGTGACGAAGCAACTAAATTATTGTCTTACCAGATTGATTTAGTAAAAAATCAAGAGATTGAGTTATTATATCAGAACAAAATTCTTACCATAACTCCTGATGAGTTAGATTTAAGTTATGATTTGCCAAAAAGCCTAGATCGAGCATACGATTTAGGTCGCAGTGATTTATGGTATAACAAAATAATTCAAAGGTCAAAATCGCTTTGGTTCAGTAATAAATACCAAGTGGCCTTTAAGATTAATAAAACAAAGTTAGATCAAACAATTAATAATTTATCGCGCGAAATTGATATACCAGTAAAAAATGCTTCCCTCGAGGTAAAAAATTGGCAAGTTATTGCTACTAAAGCCCAAACAGGATATGAGTTAGATCAAAGTCAATTAAAAAATACTTTTGTTAGTGCTATTGGTAATTTGAAGGGGTCAAGGAGTATTTATTTACCAATTAATGTTATTGTGCCTCAATTAACAGATACAGATATTTATCAGGCTCAAAATGATTTACAAAAACTGGTTAAAGACGACTTTGTTTTAAAAACTCCAGAAGAAAAAATTATTCTAACCCGTCAAGATATGTTAAATTGGATTGAACTAATTGCCCAACCCATTGAACTCGATTCACCAGTTTTTGACTCAGAGGCTCAAACTCGAGGAGCTGATAAATCCAAATATCAGTTAAAAATTGTTTTTAATGAGCAAAAAATTAGTGCTCATATAAAAAATTTGGCGTCCAAAATTGACCGAGAAGCAGTAGATGCTAAACTTACTACTCAAGATGGAAATATTAAGATTTTTACGATTAGTCAACAAGGTTTAAAACTTGATCAGGATGCAACCTTAAAATCCATTGTTGCCAGTTTAACATTATCAGGTTACGTAGCTGGTGTAACTTCAGATCAATCAGACCAAAAATTAGATTTTAACACAATTATTTTACCAATTACTTTGTTTAAACCCAATGTGACCGAAAATAATATTCTTGACTTGGGCATTAAAGAATTGGTAGCTACGGCTTCTACGAGTTATAAAGGTAGTCCCGAGAATCGTCGATCTAATATTAAAACTGGCGCAGAGATGTTTAACGGGGTTGTAATTAAACCAAATGAGGAATTTTCGTTTTTAAAATATCTAGGCAGTGTTTCTGAGGAACGTGGTTTTAAAAAAGAGCTAGTAATTAAACAGGATAGCACCGAGCCAGAGGTTGGCGGTGGACTTTGCCAGGTTTCTACTACAATGTTTCGCGTAGCACTTAATGCTGGACTTAAGATTACCGAACGGACCAACCATAAATATAGGGTGAGTTATTACGAACCTCCAGTTGGACTAGATGCTACAATTTATGAACCTTCCCCAGACTTAAAATTTGTTAATGACACCCCGGGTCATATATTGGTTCAAACTAAAATCAAGGACGATAATAATATTACCTTTGAATTTTATGGCACCAAAGATGGGCGAGTAGTTTCTATCTCCAACTCTGAATTATATAGTTATGTAAATCCGCCAGAAACACGTTATGTAGATGATCCAAATATGAATGAAGGTGAGACAAAATATCTTGAAAAGGCTCATACAGGGGTAAAAGCCAAGGTTAATTATCAAGTCAAACGTGATGATAAAATTATTAACGAACAAACATTTTACTCAACCTATAAAGCCTGGGGAGCGGTAATTAAGCGGGGAACTAAAAAAGTGGAGCAACCTGCTCCAACTTCTACACCTGAACCAACTCCAGCGCCTACACCCGAGCCGACTCCAGCCCCAACTCCAACACCTGAACCAGCTCCAACGCCAACTCCACCGGCTGAACCAGCACCAAAAATATAATAAATTCCAAAAAATAAATTCCAAATAACAAATAAATCTCAAATTTCAATACTCAATTTTCCAAATTGTTTAGTATTTTGAATTTGAATAATTGGAACTTATTTGAATTTTGTAATTTGACATTTGTAATTTTACTTTTTCACTTGAAAAATTGTCCCATGTCCCGGTATAATCCAATCAGCTGATTTGAGTACTTTTTTCCGACTTTTCTCGAGTTCTATAAGATCCGATGCGTAGGGATCTTTTTTTGAATAGTTTTCTTTCCACCACACATCACCACATATGGCGATAATTGTTTTTTTCTTAACACCTCCGAGGTGAAAGAAGCCCAACTCCTCGGAGGTGGAAGATGGTTCTATAATGACCAAAAAAGTTAGTCCAGTATATGCATGTCCTGGAGTTTTAATAATTTTGATGTTAGTAAATTTTGGCCAATTCAAACATTTACCACCATCCCACAGGCCAAAAAATTCAATAATTTTTTTGTCACCAAACATACCAATATTAGCAAAGTGATCAATATGCGAGTGCGTTAACGCAACATATGTTATATCTTTGAGAGTTAAACCCTCTTTTTTTAGCGCGTCCAAAATCACTTTCTGATTTTTAGTAGTGCCTGGGTCAACTACAATTTTATTTTTTCCATCCTCAATTAAAACCACATTCGGACAAGTTCTGCCACCCGACTCATTATCTAAATACCCTTGAACTAAAATTTTTACTTGGGTCATTATATTCTAAATTATCTGCTAATTATTTACTTGTTTCCCTATGTTGATTTGTTCGATCTTCACGATCTTTAAATATAACTTCTCTATGTGTCGAACATAATTCGTCCATAACCATTTGGAAATATTTGTCTTTATCATTTTCATCCATAATACCTGATTCTATAAGATCATTTATTACGCCTAAAGGATATTGTGGATTTGCTTTTTCACTAGTACGAGCGTGTTCTTTTATGAAATGTTCAAGCCTCTTAGTCATAATTTCCTTAACTTCTTGCTTACTTTCAGAGCTCATATCCTTTAAAGTTATTTTTACTCCATAATGATCTTCAAATCTTCCTAAAATAGATTCTTCATCAAAAGCTAAATCTGCTACACGTGCGATTGCTCGTACACAAGCTTTTTCTAGGAATTCTTTAGGCGTAATATTTGTTTCTTTTAGTCCCTCAATAATTATAAGATTTTTCTTAAGAAGTTCTTTTGGATCTTTTCCTGGTTGTTTATTATTGAAAGTAATAGGTTCACTATATCCAAAATCATTTTGTACAAAATCATTAATCATTTTTAAAAGCTCTTGTCCATTTATTTTTCTTTCTAAACCCATTTTTAATTCATTTCCTTCAGAAGTTTTTCTAATTTCAGCCATTTTAGCATCTAGCCCTATTGTTTCTGGTCCTGGCATATCTCCTCCAATCTTGCTAATTATTTAGCATTAATTTTATTATTTCTTTATTACTCTAATACTTATTACTTTACTACTTTATCGTTGCTTTAATAAACTCCACGAATATTGGATGTGGGCTTAAAGGGTGGGATTTGTATTCGGGATGAGATTGTACACCTACAAAGAATGGGTGAACTGATTTTGGCAATTCAACGGCTTCTACTAGCTCACCATCAGGTGATGTCCCACTAATTACTAAACCCTTCTTCTCCATTATACCACGGTATTCATTATTAAATTCATAACGATGACGATGTCTTTCTGAGATTATTAGTTTTGAGTTTTCAGTTGTAGTTTTTAGTTTTAAGTTTTTAGTTTTAAGTTGATTAAGATATACGCCTTCTAAAACAGTACCAGATTTAATCAAACATGGATATGCTCCTAGTCGGATTGTTCCTCCATACTGATATTTGGCAAGATATTCTTTTTGATTTGGCATAATGTGAATTACTGGATTTTTAGTTTTTTCGTCAACTTCTTCACTGTTAGCATTCTTTAAACCGCAAACATTACGGGCAAATTCAATCACTGCCATTTGCATACCAAAACATAGTCCTAAATAAGGTATTTTGTGTTCTCTTAAATATTTTATTGCGGCAATTTTGCCTTCTACTCCACGGCTACCCCAACCTTGTGGAATTACTACTCCATCAAATTCTTTGAGTGTTGAGATTGACTTAGCATCAGACTCGTATTCCTCACAATTAATAAAGGTAAATTCTGGTTTCACTCCATTTGCCCATGCGCCATGCTTGATAGCTTCTATCACAGAGATATAACTATCTGGCAAAACATAATCACCAATATTAAAATATTTACCAACTATGGCGATTTTAACAGTCTTTTTTAACGAATCGACTTTTTGCAAAAAATCATGCCACTTCTTATAATCATTTTTTTTAGATTTTAAACCAAGTTTTGCCATAATTTTTTTATCAAAATCTTGTTTTTTAAAGATTTCCGGTATGCGATAAATTGTATCAACATCAGGGTTGGAGATGACATTTTCGCCATCAATATTGCATAACCATGCCAGGCGTTCTTTGCGTTTGTCGTCAATTTCTTTTTCGGCCCTACCAACAATAAAATCAGGCATAATTCCAGTTCCAGAGAGTATCCTCACCGAGGTTTGCACTGGTTTACTTTTCATCTCGCCCAAAAACGCTGGAGTTGGTAGATAACCGAGATGGATATGGATGACATCTTCTTTATCGCGATATTTCATAATTCTATTAGCTTCGATAAATAAAACATTTTGATATTCACCAACTGTGCCGCCTACCTCGATAATAACCACATCGGCCTTATACTTTTTACCGGCTTGTTTAAAGCGTCTGATCATTTCTTCTGGCACATGCGGCACAATTTCCACATCCTCGCCATGATATTCAAAAGCGCGTTCTTTGCGAATGATTTCTTGATAGATTTGACCATTGGTTACAAAATTTTCTTTAGTCAAATCTCGGCCTAAAAATCTTTCGTAATTGCCTAAATCTTGATCACCTTCCAAACCGTCATCAAGCACAAAAACTTCACCATGCTCTTGTGGCCTAATGGTGCCAGAATCTACGTTCATGTATGCTTCGCATTTGATAGGGGCAACTCTGATTCCATGAGATTCTAGTAGCATGGCAATAGAAGCAGTTGTGATTCCTTTACCTAATCCCGATATTACTCCTCCTGAAACAAAAATAAACTTCATGTTAATCCTTTGGATATTAATTTGAGTTTATCCCCACTAATTTTATTTCACTAATTTCACTAATTCCTCAGGGATTTCAGTGGGATTTTTAGTGATATTCGTGTAAATAGATCGGTGGAGATTAATTCTAATACTTAGTACATCTAGTTTTTTTTTAATTCTAAACTTAGCATAATATTTATTAGTAAAATAGTCAAATTTGACAACTAATTTAGTTGATTTATAATTAAAATATATCAACAATTTTAATTATTGAGGGTGTTATGAAAAAATGTTCAATTTGTAAAGAAACTTATTCCAATAGCGATAATTATTGTTGGAATGATGGGTCTAAACTTAAAAAATCAATTGACCCAAAATGCCCAGGTTGTGGTATAATGAAAATAGGAAAGTTTTGTCGTAATTGTGGGATAGAATTAAAAAACAGGAGGAAAAATGAAGCCAGAGGATAAAAAAGATATGATGAATATTGTTTGTGAAGCGCTTGAGCAAGTTGTTTTGCCAATATTGCAAAAGATAGATGATAAACTTGAACAAGCAGATGAAAGGTTTGAGCGAATGGATGAGAGATTTGACGATCTTGAAAATAAGGTTGATGGTATTGAGAGATATTCAAAACCACATGTTGAGAGAATTGATAAACAAGAAATTGTCATAACGAATCACGAAAAAAGAATTAATAAGCTTGAAGTAAAAATGGCTGTTAAATAGTTTTATTATTCGAACCCGCTACTGTGGTGTGAGAACTACTGATAAAATATTTTTTAATGGATCAAGAGTCCATTTTTTTGTGCATACATTCTTGACCCATTCGACTAACTCAGGGTCAATGGCAATTACACCATTGACAAATCAGGTTTGATGAGGTACAATAAGCTTTGACAAATAAGGAGTTGATGCCTGTTTGTTGAACTTTTCAAAAATAAGGGTGGCGACCTATCGCAAGTTTACATGAGGTTGAAAACTTGTGTAAGCGCGAAAGGAGGATACTGGAATGGAAACTTCAGTATTCGCACGGTCAGAGGAATTCTTGAGGAAACTGGCAGAGGAAAATCCTCATGGGAGTCATGGGAGAGCGGCGGAAATTCTTAAGCAGCTAGGGAAGAGATCACCTGACGAACTAAAGCGACTTCAGGCAAGGATGCCATTTATCCAGATGATTCTTTCGGTGCGGGAAGTAAGAAAAACCGCTGAAGAAATGATGGCATTTTTGACTGATTTCGGTGCCTTACCTAAACCATCTTCGATCAAGTCGCTTAATGGTGATTGGCTCAGCAAGATGGTTAAAGCGGAGATCAACGCGTGGCAGCAATTTGCAGGGTGGAAAATTGGTTCCGAAAAATTTGCTGAGACTTTGAAGGCACTCGGTAAGGATCGGCTCGAGATTTTTATCGGCTACGGTTTTGAGCCGGGAATGTTGCCCAACATTGTCTTGACCGAAGAAATGGTCATCCCCCGTTGGGTTAAGCCCGGACCATGGGTGTGGGAGCAACTCAATGCTGGTAACCTATATAGAATGGTTAATGACCAGCTTTTCAAAAACAGTGAAGCTTGGCTTTCTGGTCATCCAGTGCTGTTCGACAGACGCTGCAAGCCAGCTTTCAATAATGGTCGTCAGCGCTGGGAAGACGATCGTTTATTGGAGTGCCTTATTGAAAAGCTTCAGCAGGAAGATCAACTTCCAATTTTTGACTGGTGTGATCGAGGAAGTCGATTCGGACTTTCTCGTTTCGATTGGGCCAAAGTCGCGGTGCGGCTAGACGAAGCTCTTGAATTTTCGCCCGCAATATTCCGCCTTGAATCTTGGGAGGAGTGGAGCGTTCTTTCTCAATACAAAAGTGGACTACCCCGATCAAAAGACGGCCAGACTAATACCTGGCTCTGGTTTGATGAATATTTCCTTGCTGAGTCCGATTCGCTCTATGGCGGTGATTCCGGCAACGGTGGTTTTGCTAGCGTTAGCTGCAACAGTTCTGATAGCAGGTGGAGCGACCGTTCAGCTCGCCTCCTGGGAGATTTGGGATCCTTGGTTTCTTAGACCTTGGATCCTTGGAAAGTATTTTTGTTCTCCGCGCAATTCGTTGCGCGGAATTTTTTTTGCAAAAAAATCCTGATCACGATAAAATAATATTGAGCGCTTGTTAATAAAGCCGGTCCCGCCTTAGCGGGATATCGGTTTACGGCGTTTAAAAATTTAGAAAAACTCCTTACTTGTTTTTGGTGAAGATCCCTGAGTTTAATCGAAGAGTGCTTCCAAACAGAGGGCTCAATGTGAGTCAATAACATTTTAAAAGCGCAAAACATTTTATGAAACATCAATTATCGCATAAAAAAGCGATCGCTGTAAACTGCGATAAGAATTATCCTTCTAAATATTATCTAAGATATTCGGATGACTTTATCTTAATCGCAGATAACGCGGATTGTTTGAGATTGTTGATTCCACAAATAAATAATTTTCTAAAATCAGAGCTAAAACTAACATTACACCCAAATAAAATCACTATCAATAAACTGCGCAGGGGAATTGATTTTTTAGGTTATGTAATTTTGCCACATTATATTATTTTGAGGACAAAAACTAAAAAGAGAATGTTAAAAAGGGTGAGTGATAAAAATTTAGCATCATATTTGGGATTATTAAAGCATTGTAGTGGGTATAAGATAATAAAGATGATTGAAAAAATAACTCAAATTAGATATGATAATATGTGTAAGAGTGTAAAAATTAATCTTAAATAGTTTTAGTATTTCGTTAATTTAGTATTTAGTAGGAGTAATGTAATCATGAAGCAATTTGCAATTCAGACTGCCAAAAAGGCAGGAAAGTTAATCCTAGATCATTTTAATAAGCTTAGTAAAAATGATGTAACATATAAGAGTTCCCACGAATTGGTGACTAAGTTTGATTTTGAGTCAGAAAAGTTGATTATTAGTGAAATTCAAAAAAAATATCCAGCTCATACCATTATTTCTGAAGAAGCTGGTGAATTGCCAAAGCATAGCGATTACACTTGGATAATTGATCCACTTGACGGTTCCACTAATTTTAAAATCGGCAGCCCCTTTTGGGCGGTTTCTATTGGGCTAGTTTATAAAGGAAAAATTATTCTTGGCATAATTTATGCACCGGCGATGAAAGAACTTTACGTGGCAGAAAAAGGTGAAGGTGCTTTTTTAAATAGTGTGAAGCTACACGTATCAAACCAAAGCGATTTTACTAATGCCATTAACACTTATTGTCATGGTAGCGATAAAAATGATATTGTTAAGGCAGTCGAAATTTATAATCATCTCAAATTCCATTCTCGTGATTGTCGCCAACTCGGTTCTGCTGCACTAGAGTTGGGGTTTGTGGCTGCCGGCCGCACTGAATCCATCAACATTCCTGGTGCCCATAAGTGGGATGTAGCTGCTGGAGTTCTCCTTGTCCGCGAAGCTGGGGGTAGAGTCACTGATTTTATGGGTAAAGATTGGGATCTCGGTTCCAAAGATATTGTTGCAACTAACGGTTTAATACATGAAAGATTATTAAATATTATCAATAAATCTTAAATTTAATAAATAAGCGCCCGCCGTCGTTCAATCTTTTACAGTATTCTGATTGCAGAAATCTGTAAATAGATTGCACATTGGCGGACTTCCGGTCTCGCCCAGGGCGGACACGGAGCGGAGGTGATATGTTTGATCCAAAATGTTTTAAAGCTTATGATGTTAGAGGAATTTACCCAGATCAAATAGATGATGAAACTGCTTACAAAGTTGGGCAAGCTTATGCTGATTTTGTTAAACCACAAGGAAAAATTGCAGTGGGAATGGATGTTCGTAATAGTTCACCAGCTCTTAAAAAAAATCTAATTCAAGGTTTTGTTGATGCTGGTGTAGATGTAGTAGATATTGGTTTGGTTTCAACTGAAGAATATTATTTTGCAGTTGGCTATTATAAATTTTCTGGTGGAATTCAGGTTACTGCCTCTCACAATCCTAAAGAGTACGGGGGATTCAAAATGGTACGCGAGGATGTAATTCCTATCTCTGGTGATACTGGGTTATTTGATATTCGTGATAAAGTTACAGCGGGTTTTAAATTGGAATCAGATAAAAAAGGGATTGTAGAAATTAAAGATATTCATGATGATTTTGCAAGATTTGCTTTAACTTTTATTAACGCTAGCAAGATTAAACCACTTAAATTAGTTTATAACCCAAATTTTGGTTTTGAGGGTTATGTATTAAAAAAAGTTGTTGAACTTGGCAAATTACCATTAGATTTGGTGCCACTTAATGCCCAGCCAGATGGCAATTTTCCAAAGGGTCGTCCTGATCCATTTATTCCAGAAAATAGACCGGAATTTGTTGAATTAGTTAAATCAAGCGGTGCTGATCTTGGAGTAGCCTGGGATGCTGATGCCGACAGAGTTTTCTTTTGCGCCGATGGTGGCACGTTTGTTGAATCATATTTTATTAACTCAATTTTGATTGGTAGAATACTCGACAAAAATCCTGGTGAAAAAATAATTTATGATCCGCGTAATACTTGGGCATTAATTGATGCCATCAAATCTCACGGTGGAACACCATTACTCGAACGCGTAGGTCATTCATTTATTAAAGCCAGGATGCGTAAAGATAATGCAATATTCTCTGGTGAGTCATCAGGTCATACATATTTTAGAGATTTTTATTATGCTGATTCTGGCATAATCCCACTATTATTGGTTTTAGAAATGCTTAGTGAATCAGGTAAAAAATTAAGTGAGATTCTAGAGCCAGTTTTTAGCAAATATTTTATTTCAGGAGAAATTAATTTTGAAACTCCTAATAAAGACAAAATATTTGGAATTTTAAAACAAAAATATGCTGATAGTCAATTTTCTGATCTTGATGGCATATCAATAGAATATCCTGATTGGCGATTTAATTTGCGCGGTTCTAACACCGAGCCAAAATTACGCCTTAATCTTGAAGCTAAATCTCAAAAAATAATGGAAGAAAAAAGAGATGAAGTAAATAAAATAATAGATAATAATAAGTAAGGAGGATTATGAAAAATTTGGTTAGAGGGTTAATTTTTGTGACAGCATTAATGTTAATTTTTAATGTTTTTGGCCCAGTAAAGGCCGAAGAAACTGTGCAGACCCCTTCCACTCAAGTTACGGTGGAAAAGGTGTTATTGCCTGATTCCGGGCTTTATGTTTGGGTAAAAACTAAAGAATTTGTTCGTTTAAACATCTTAACTTATCAAGACGGTTCTAAGGCCAAAGTGTTGGAAAGTTTTACCGAAACCAGGGTTAAAGAGATGAATTATGCGGATTATATCAAAAATGATAACGCTTTGGATAAATCCTTAAATCGTTATCAAAGCCAAAAAGAAAAAGCACTCAACTATGCTGAAAAATCTGATAAAGATGAAATTATCAATGAGATTAAAGATCAAACAGTCGAGCAACAAAAACAAATGACAAAAATTCAGATAGATACAGACAATGCTAATTTACAAAATAATATTGTCGTAGTGCAAAAGAATATTGCTAATAAAGTAATAAATACGGTGGAGATAACGCAAGGAAAAGATAAGGCGACTGAAATAGAAAATCAGATTAATTATGTTTGGGTTGATCCTAATGCTGATGAAAATGGCAACTTGCTTAAGTTGCCTGATAAATGGGAATATGCACCTGGTACCCAAGGCAGAGATAGCGCTGGCAAATTAATTAAAGTTCAGACTGATCAAGGGGAAGTGGAGATTTATCAAGGAAGTAATGCCTCAGGCCAGATAAAAGTTAATGAAGATAAAACTGATAATTCTTCGTCGTCAAATAACAAAGTGGAAGTAAATATTAATAATGCGGATTCCAGTGTTTCGACAGAAGTAAATTCCGGTAACAGTTCTGTTAAAGTGGACACAAGTAATGGCAATGTGGAAGTTAAGACAGAGGAATAAAATGAACCAATGTACACCTACGAGGTGTACATTGTGGTATTACATTCTAACTTCCATCACAACTGGTGCGTGGTCCGAACCCATGACTCAATAACAAAAAAATCAATTGTTAAACTGTTGCATTGTTTATAGATCTATATTCATAATAATCGGACAATAATCGGATCCGAAGACTTGAGGTAAAATTGTACTAGATTGGAGTTTGGGTTTGAGGTTATTTGAGACGATAAAATAATCAATTCTCCAACCGATATACAATTTTTTTATTCTTCAATAATCTTATATCCCTCTAAAATTGCTTCACAAAGAAAATCCTCAAACAATGAAAAATCATTTTTTATTTGAGAAATGTTTAGATATCTCATATAAAATATCTTATTTTCTTGTTTAATAATCGCCGGTGCGATATTTTTTTCAAGTATCATTGCTTGCAAAATTAATCTGCCAATTCGGCCATTCCCGTCAACAAAAGGATGGATTTGCTCAAATTGGCTATGAATTTTTACCGTCTGAGAAATAATGTCCTTTTCTTTTTTATTAATTTCGGCCATCAGTTTTTTCATTAACTCAGGAATTTTTAGATAATTAGCAGTTGCAACATTAACTCCAATAATTCTAACTGCATGTCTGCGATAAAATCCAGCGTCAGGATTAATGCCGCTTAGCAATATAGAGTGAAGGCGTAAAATTAAATCTTCACTAATAGATTTTTTGTCTAAAAGATAATTTAAT
The DNA here is from genome assembly GCA_964638435.1 of uncultured Candidatus Saccharibacteria bacterium. GTDB lineage: Bacteria > Patescibacteriota > UBA1384 > JAMDBS01 > CAZXAY01 > CAZXAY01. Next base: position 30,309 of record CAZXAY010000006.1, read on the forward strand.
AAATACATCAAGGAAGTTTGATGATTTTTTGCTTCTAATTGTTCAATTAAAGTTTTGTTTGGCAAAGCAATATTGTCAAAAATAATAGCTGCAGTTTCATTCTCTGTAAGAGTACTACCTTCGATTTTGTTGGAGTTGTAGGTTAAAGATAAAATAATTTGTTTTAAGATGTTTTCATTATTTAAAATAATTTTTAAAACATTTTTATTTATTTTACTTTTTTGGCGGATAATATTTTTTTTAGCACTTAAAATATTATTTGGGATATGTCTCATGCCAGAATATTCTAAATATAACTCATTAATTCTATTTTGAGTTTTTTTACGTGCTTGTGATTTATTATTGATAAGATTATTTAAGGCAACAAAAGAAATGCCAATTCTTTCGGCAAGTTCTTGCTGAGTCATTTTTGTAATCTTGATAATTAAATGTAGTTTTTCAGATATTTTCATATTTATATCTTATCAAACTTTATAAAGTTTGTCAATATTTTGGTATTTTATAAAGTTATGTTTACTAATTTATTCCTGTGTTATATGTTGCATGTTATATGATTCAAGTTTTCCCCAATTTTTCCTCTTGCATCGCGCAGAGAGAGAGTAATATTTGAATTAGGAAAGTATATAAATAATTTTTAAGAGAAAGGAGATGGTATGACAGAAGGATTTAGAGGCGATTTAACTTCTCAAGAAAGTGGTCTAATACCAAAAAGTGAAACAAAAATTAGCGGAGAAATTAAAAGAAAACTATTCTCAAAGTCTTTTTTTAATCATTGGAATAATAAACATGAACAAGTCCAAATAGAAAGTAGGGTTAATTCACCCTTCAAATTATTTTATTTTACCCCATCTGTTGGAACAGCAAGACACGCATCGGAAAGATCATTTAATACATATGAAGAAGCATTACAGTTTGCTAATAACATAATCCATAATGCTCAGAATAAAGCAACCATAGAAGGTAATGATGGAAGATTTCAAGTTGCTTATGCCAAAACAGATAATTCTGCTGGTGCGAAAAAGGGGGGAAGACCGGAGCTTCGAATTTTTGATAATGAGAGTGATGCTGAAAAATATAAAAAAGAATTGGAGGAATCTTCTTTTGATGCTGGCACAAAGTAATATGGTAAGTATTAGGGGGTGGTTTTCTTTTTTCAGTTTAGATTGATAAAATTACTTTACAATTCAATATTTAACTCAATAGGTGCGTGGTCGGAGCCAATGACTTGAGGTAAAATTGTACTCGATTTAAGTTTAGATTGGAGATTATTTGAAACAATAAAATAATCAATTCTCCAACCGATGTTGTGAGCCCGGGAATTAGCGAAGTGGCTCCACCAAGTGTAATGGCCACCTTCTTTGGTAAACTCGCGGCAAGTATCGATATAACCTGATGCTAATAATTTATCCATCCAAGCGCGTTCCTGAGGCAAGAAGCCCGCGTTTTTTTGATTTTCTTTAGGATTGGCTAAATCAATTTCTTGGTGAGCGACGTTCAAATCCCCACAGATGATAATAGGCTTCATGACTACATTGTTACATTGTTTCATTATTGGGATGTCATTCCGGCTTGTCCGGAATCTTTCTTCAGAATTGATTCTGGCCTCCTTGACGTCGCCAGAATGACACAAATTATTGATAAACTCTAGAAACTTTTCGTTAAATTCCATTTTATAATCTAATCGCAAAAGGTCTCGACGGGTGTGCGGGAAATACGCATTAATTAAATAAAAATTATTAAATTCTAGAGTTAAAACTCGCCCTTCATTATCAAACTTTTCATCTCCGATTCCGCATATTACCCTATTCACCCCAGGGGTTGAGACTTCTTTAACCCCGGGGGTAGTAGAGGTTAATTTAACAAAAATAGTTGTTCCACTATATCCAGGTTTTTTAGCAAAATTCCAATATTCTGTGTAATTTAGTGTGTGTAATTCATCTGCAATATTCTGTGTTATTTTGTGTGTTTTTATCTCTTGCAAACACAAAATATCAGGATTTTCCTTTTTTACAAAATCCAAAAATCCCTTTTTTACCACTGCTCTAATTCCGTTGACGTTCCAACTTATAATCTTCATAAGCTTCCTTAATAAAGTTACGTATGTTTGAACCTTATCCAACTTCGGAGGTTGGATAAGGTTCAGTATAGCATAACTATTATTTTTTCAGGTTAGTGAGTTCGCGGATAGCATCGTTGGCGATCCACTTTGCTCCTCGACTTTGCTCGGAATAAACTTTCAAAATTTCCTTGGCGCAGTCAATAGCTGGTTGGCGGAGGGATGGACGCGACTTGCCGATTTGGCGCAGTGCCCAATTAACAGCTTTTTTTACAAAATTACGATCATCAGTTGCTTCGCGGATGATAATCGGAAAAAATTGTTTATATTTTTCATCTGACAAATCATTATTTTTTTCCTGCCAGGCAAGTACTGCCATTAAGGCAAAGCCAGCACGTTTTTCAAACTCCCGCCCTTCGTTCTCGATACTACACATCGAATTATTCATTCGTGTTTCGTTCGGGATACTTCGGCGGGCAGGCTTTTTTCGTGTTGCCCATTCGATTGCTTTATCATATGCCAATGGTGATCTACTAAACAAATTCATACAAACTTGGTCACAGATGTCCCAGCTGTCAAAATCAGCAATCCACGAGTCAATTTGTTTATTGGTAACCAAGCTTGCATCATCAATCATGCTTGCAAGTATTCTCGCTTCGTGATAGCCTGAATCCCAAAGTTCATGGGCAAGTTGGTGTCTATCATTCTGAACATTATACTGAATTTGTGAAGAATCTCTATTACTGTTCGAAGTAATCTGAGAACTATTTAAGTTTTTAGTTCTCGCGGAACTCGAACGATAATCTTTATTAATCTCTTTTGCTATCTTTCTCAAAACCGGCATGCTAATTCCTAAAGTTTTAGCCCCACCGCATGCAAATCTCCCCATCCCCTCAATGTTTTTGGGATTTTTTAGTGATTCTAGTTTTTTGATGATTTCGTTTGAAGTCATAATCTAAAATCCTCATCACTTAAGCGTGACTGTCTCAAAATAGATCTAAATGTTCTAGTTGGTATTTCTATTCTACCATCAGGAATAATTATAGTTAAAAGAGGTTTGCTATGTTTTCGATATTTAACATGGCTACCTTTTTGTGAGACAAAACAAAACCCTTCTTTTGAAGGATTTTGATAATATATTTTGATGAGTAAAGTTTAGACATAACTCAAGCTTTGTTTAACTATTTCTGGTTGTTCAATTTTATTTAGTTTGGTTGGTTTAACATCTTCAAAATACAGTTCGAGTGATTCATCTAAATTACATAATGCTTGTTTTTTTGTATTACCAAAACTAGACACATCAACATTTAAACATTGTGCAACAAAAAACTTATCTTCCTTCCAAACAACATTTTGTAATAAAATATTTTTCTTCATATTAAATATATTATACTAGATATATAACTAATTCGCAAATTTTGTCATGGTTCAATACATCTAGTACACATTTTTTGTTCATTATTATCTATTTTTATCATTATCAATGTCGTTAAGAATACTTATCAGATAAAACATTTTAGGATTGTTAATACCTCTTTTTCTTGTTATAGATTCCACTGGCCAAGTAGTACTTTCCATAACTGCACTTTCATGTTTTGATACATTCTCCATCCATTCTTGGTTTGAATTAGGCCAATCTTCCATAGGTAACTGATCATTTGCCGTTTCTAATATAAACCAATCGGCGTTTGTTCTCTTTGCATCGGGATTATTGTTATATGATTCTATCAAACGTTTTATTGAATCTCTTAAACCCATTTCTCTTGTAAAAGAATTAAATTTTACCGCTTTACTATTTTTTGCATTTTCTTCAATAGCTTTAATAAAAGCCTGTAGATTATCTCCTAATGTATATTCGTGTTCGCTTCCTTTGATTGATCCAACTTGTTTTAAATTTTGTAATAGATCGATGAACGAACCACTATTTCTTATTTTCATTTCCAATTTCATTTTCCCCAATTCTTGTGGGTTCAATGTGTGTTCCCCCCCCTCGTCATGACTTGGCATAAAACTCCTTTCTTAAATTAATCCTATTTTTTCTTTGACACTTTTTAATGTTTTTTTGGCGATGATTTCGGCTTGCTCTGAGCCGTCGTGATAAATTTTATCAAGATATCTTTTATCTTTAATCAATTTATGATATATTTTTTGAATAGGGGAGAGTTTTTCGATAAGTAATTCAGCAAGGGCTTTCTTAAAATCTCCATAACCCTTACTAGAAAATTTCTTTTCAATTTCAGACGGTTTCATTTCAGAAAATAGTTGGTAGATAGTTAAGAGGTTGAAAGGACCGGGGTGTTTGGGGTCGAATTTAATATCTTTTCCAGAATCAGTGACGGCTTTGGATATTTTACGTCTAATTGTATCGGCATCATCAGTTAGTGTTATAAAGTTATACTCGCTTGATGCGCTTTTGCTCATTTTTTTTGTTGGATCATCTAGGCCCATTATGCGCGCACCTTCTTTACGAAGAAGTGGTTGTGGAACGTGGAAGGTTTCACCAAAACGATTATTAAATCTCTTAGCAATATCACGCGCTAATTCCACATGCTGAACCTGATCTTCGCCAACTGGCACAAGGTCAGTGTTATAAAGTAATATATCAGCAGCCATCAGTACGGGATAATCGAATAACCCCACAGGGGTTGAATTTTTAATTTTTAATTTTAAATTTTTAATTTTATCCTTATACTGTGTCATCCTTTCTAGCTCGCCCATGTAGGTGAGAGTATTCAAAATCCAGGCTAATTCTGTATGCTCGTGGCGGTGTGATTGCACAAAAAGGATAGACCCGCCTGCATCGCCTTGCGAAGTATGGCGGGCAGGTTTTTTTGGATCTAATCCAACTGCCAGTAGCATAGCCATGGTGGAATAAATTTGCTCACTTAATTTTTTTGGATCTTGTGACACAGTAATAGCATGCAAATCCACTACACAAAAAATGTTTTTATAATCCTTATTATTTTGCAACTCTACCCACTGCTTCATCGCTCCAAGATAATTTCCAATATGCAAATTACCTGTTGGTTGGATGCCGCTGAATATTTGTTTATTCATATTTACTCCGCTCCGTGTCCGCCCTGGGCGAGACCGGAAGTACGCCGGCTATGAAATCTACCGTGCCCGCTATGCTTCGCAAAGCGATGCAGGCGGGTTTGCAAA
>CAZXAY010000007.1:0-6427 GCA_964638435.1 uncultured Candidatus Saccharibacteria bacterium
GTTTTTCTAAATTTTTAAACGCCGTAAACCGACAGTCCGATTTTTCATCGGACCCGACTTTATTAACAAACGCTTGCCTTCATTTTATCTAATCTAAATTTTTTGTCAAAAAAAATCCGCGCAACGAATTGCGCGGAAACAGGAAATACTTTCCAAGAATCCAATCCGCCAGCTGGCGGACTAAGAAACCAAGGATCCTAAATCTCCCAGAAGACGAGCCGAGTGGTTGTTCCACCTGCTAGCAGAACTATTGCAGCTAACACTGGCAAAACCACCGCTGACGGAACTACCGCCAAGAAGTGAATTGGACTCGTCCTTGAAACACTGGTCAAACCAAACCCATGTGCCGGTCTGGCCGTCCTTTGAACGAGGCAGTCCACTCTTATATTGGGAGAGAATACTCCATTCTTCCCAAGATTCAAGACGAAATGTTCCAGGCGAAAATTCAAAAGCTTCGTCGAACCGCAATGCGACTTTTGCCCAGTCAAACCTGGAAAGTCCGAAACGGCTACCGCGATCGCACCAGTCGAAAGTAGGAAGTTGACCTTCCTGCTGGAGTTTCTCGATGAGATACTCCATAAGAAGATCATTTTCCCAACGCTGGCGACCATTGTTGAAAGCTGGCTTTTTCCTGCGATCAAAAAGCACCGGACGACCAGAGAGTCTGGCTTCGGTGAGTTTGACTATCTCGCCGTTCCGCATTATGCAAATGTTTCCGGCTTTTATTTGTTGCCAAATCCACGGACCGGGTTTGATCCAGCGGGGAACATCCATGTCCTCGGTGAGAACCTTGTCGGGAAGCATCCCATGCTCCATATTGTATTCAGGCGACTTAATGATCTCTAACCGATCCTTACCGAGTACTTTGAGTGTTTCGGCAAATTTCTCGGCATCAATCTTCCATCCAGCAAATTTCTGCCATGCATTGACTTCGTCTTTGACCATTCTCGAAAGCCAATCGCCTTTAAGAGAGGTGATTTTTGATGGTTTGGGCAAAACACCTAGATCAGTCAAAAAAGCATGGAGCTCTTCTGCTGATTTTCGCGGACTCTTTACTGCAAGTAACACACGCAAAAAATTCATCCGCTGTTCCAATTTACTGATTTCCTCGAGCGTCAATTCGCCTATCTGCTTGAGGATTTCGACTGCTCGTCCGTAATCTGACTGCGGATTCTGCGTTACGAGCAAACGCAAAACCTCTTCGGAATTTTGGAACACTGAAGCTGCCATTTCAGCATTCTCCTTTCGCGCTCACATGAGTTTTCAACCTCGTGCAAACTTGCGGTAGGTCGCCACCCTTATTTTTTAAAAGTTCAACAAACAGGCTTTCACTCCTAGTTTGTCAAAGCTTATTGTACCTGATCAAGCCTGATCTGTCAATGGTGTAATTGCCATTGACCCTGAGTTAGTCGAATGGGTCAAGAATGTAACACAAAAAAATGGATTTTTGATCCATTAAAAAACATTTTATTAATAGTTCTCACACCGCAGTAGCGGGTTCGAACAATAAAACTACTTCAAAGCCATTTTTACTTCAAGTTTATTGATTCTTGTTTCGTGACTAACTATAACAATTTCTTGTTTATCAATTCTCTCGACATGTGGTTTTAAATATCTTTCTATCCCATCAACCTTATTCTCAAGATCATTAAACCTTTCGTCATGATCTTTTAATGTATCTTTAATTTCTTGAAATTCAGGTAAAATTACCTGTTCCAGTGCTTCACAAACAATATTCATCATATCTTTTTTATCTTCTGGTTTCATTTATTCCTCCTATTTGTATTATAAATCAACCGAAATTTTTGTCAAATTGAACCACTGATCTTTTTTCACGAATTACACAGATAAATAATTTAGATTGATTTCTGGACTTCATCAAGTTTGACTTCTCAACTACACTCGAAGTCAATAGGGTGCCACCATGCACCCTATTGACAAAATGTAAAGCATACTTTACAATTAAAAATAGACAATAATTAATGTATGCCCGCCTTCGCTCTCGGTATTCTACAACGGATTATTCATCCGTGTTCCATCCGAGATGCTATGGCGGACTTCCGGAATTTCTTCCGTCGAGGAGCGAAATTCACGGAGCGGAGGTATATATGTCAAAAATCATCGGGATTGATCTAGGTACTACCAACTCGGTAGTGGCTGTGATGGAAGGTGGCAAACCAAAAGTAATCAACACGGCAGAAGGCGCTAACACCTGCCCATCAATTGTAGCTGTTGGCAAAAATGGAGAAAAATTAGTTGGGCAAATTGCCAAGCGTCAGGCTGTAACAAATCCAGAAAACACAATTTCATCTGTTAAACGTTTGATTGGACGCCACTCAAATGACCCCGAGGTTGAACGTGATATTAAATTAATGCCTTACAAAATTGTAAAAGCTGGCGAGGGCATTAAAGTTAAAATGGCAGCTAAAGACTACTCTCCTGAAGAAATCTCGGCCTCAATCTTACAAAAACTCAAAGCTGATGCCGAGAGTTATTTAGGTCAAAAAATTACCGAAGCGGTTATTACTGTACCAGCCTACTTTAATGACTCACAAAGAACTGCAACTAAAGATGCCGGTAAAATCGCTGGCCTTGACGTTAAAAGAATTATCAATGAGCCAACTGCCGCAGCCCTAGCTTATGGCATGGATAAGAAAAAAGAAGGTAAAATTGCTGTTTACGACCTAGGCGGTGGTACCTTTGATGTTACTATACTAGAAATTGGTGATGGCGTATTCGAGGTTAAATCTACCAATGGTGATACACATCTTGGTGGTGATGATTTTGATCAACAAATTATGGACTGGCTAATTGCTGAATTTAAGAAATCTGAAGGTGTAAATATATCTAATGACAAAATGGCTCTTCAACGAGTTCGTGAAGCTAGTGAAAAAGCTAAAGTTGAACTATCAAGTAACCAGGAAACTGAAATTAATTTGCCATTTATTACTGCTGATGCCAGTGGCCCAAAACATTTGGTAATAAAAATTACTAGATCAAAACTTGAGCAGCTTGTTGGTGATTTAATTGAAAAGACTATTAAACCATGCAAAGATGCCATGAAAGATGCCAAAGTCGAGCCAAAAGATATTGTTGAGGTAATTTTAGTTGGCGGTATGACTCGTATGCCAGCCGTAGTAGAAACTGTTAAAAAAGTATTTGAACGTGAACCTTCTAAGGGGGTTAACCCTGATGAGGTTGTAGCGCTTGGCGCTGCTATTCAAGGCGGAGTTTTGGGTGGCGAAGTCAAAGATTTATTGCTTCTTGATGTTACCCCTTTATCACTTGGTATTGAAACTCTTGGGAGTATTAGCACAAAATTGATTGAACGCAATACTACGATTCCAACCTCAAAATCACAAATATTCTCTACCGCAGCCGATAATCAAACATCCGTGGAAATCCATGTACTACAAGGCGAACGCGAGATGGCAGCTGACAATAAAACTTTGGGTAGGTTTATTCTTGATGGAATACCTCCATCTACTCGCGGAGTGCCACAAGTTGAAGTGACATTTGACATTGATGCGAATGGCATATTAAATGTTAAAGCACAAGACAAGGCCACTGGTAAGGTTCAAAATATTACTATTACTGGGTCATCAGGACTTTCTAAAGAGGAAGTTGAAAAAATGCAACAAGATGCCGAGGCTCATGCCGAAGATGATAAAAAGAAAAAAGAAAAAATCGAACTTAAAAACCAAGCAGATACTCTAATTTATACTGCAGAAAAAACTCTTCGTGATGCTGGAGATAAAGTTAAACCCGATGATAAACGTGAGGTTGAAGATAAAATTTTGGCTCTTAAAAATGTGATGGATAAAGATGATAGTGAAGCTACTAAAAAAGCTACAGAAGATTTATCCACATCACTCCAAAAAGTTGGTGCAGCAATGTATCAGCAATCTAGCAAATCACAACCTGCTCAAGGAGAACAAAAGGACACAAAAACTGAAGAACAAAAGAACGAAGAAACAAAAGATTCTTCGACAAGCTCAGAGCAAGCTGAAGAAACCGAGGAACAAAAGAACACAGAAAAAAAAGAAGAAAAGTAATAAACCAGTAAAATAATAAGCAATCAAGCAAAATACCGCCACAAGGCGGTATTTTGCTTTTTGATAAAATTGTTTTGTGATATATTTGTGATATAATAGTATTGTATTTATTTTATTAAAATATCCGCGTCAATCCACGTTGTTTTATTGCATCAGCGTTGATCCGCTTTTAGGGAGGCATAATGAAGAAATTATCTTTAACAGTTTTGGCGTTAGTGTTATTTTTAAGTTTATCTGGGTTAAGTTGTAGTTTATTTTCTAAAAAAACTACTGATACCACTACAACTGATGCAACCACTGACACCACGACCACTGATACTGACCTGGCCACCACCAACTTAACTAATGTCGAGGCCACGAGTATTGATGATTTAGTCACTACAAATTATAATTTAGCAAAAAGTAAAGCCCAAGATTGGAAGTCTGATGCAGTACTAGTAAATTTAACAGTCAAGTTACCTAAAAATCTAGCTACTAATCAAGCTACCGAAACTTATGTCTTTGGTTCGGCACAAGATGCCAATAACTGGTTTAGTTTTTCTATCTCAGAATCAAGTTCTAAATATATCCGAGCAGTTATCCCCAAAGAAGATTATCTTGGAACAGATGTAAAACCAGTAAATTCTACTTATTGGAAAATGAATTACCTTAGAGCTTTTCAATTAGCCGAAGCTAATGGTGGCAAAACTTTTAGAGCTGCTAATAAAAATAGTGAGGTGGTAACAACTCTAGGCCACGGACTTCCAAAAGGTTGGCTCTGGTGGCAAATGGAGTATAAATCAGTCGATACCGGGAATAAACTGATTATTAAGGTTAATCCAAATGATAGCACTGTAATTGATGAAAATGGTAACCCACTAAGTACTGCAACCGCTGCGCAGTAGTGAATTAAGAATTAAGAATAGAAAACTGAGCAAAACATAAATAAAATTTGAACTCATATTAAAAATGCCCCCGCAGGGCGGGGGCATTTGTGTCGAAAGTTATCCCTTTTGAGAAAGTGCCACCATGGCATTAAGACCAGCTTCGATGCAAGCATCTACACCTTGGCGATATTTTTCTGGAGTAAGTAAATCTCCTTCGGCTCTGTTGGCTAGAATCAAACAGATTGTACCGCATTGCCAACCTAGTACTTGGCAATAACGATAAAGACAACTTGATTCCATCTCGTTGATAATTGGCCTCAAACCAGAAACATTGATGGTCATTAGCTTTTCCTGCATATCTGGAAAGAGAATATTTGAGAGCTTTGGACCAATCTTTCTACCTTGACCTGCAAAAAAACCTGAAGAAGCTGTTACAATTCCAAGAAAATGTTGTAAAGCTGGGTTATCGGTCTCAATCAAATTGCAGGCAGAGTTAAGTGCTTGAACAACTCTTGGACTGGCAGCAGAAACATAGGGCACAATTACTGGTATTGGGAAACAATCAACAAATAGCTGTTTGTATGCCAACCAGATAGCGCGGCAGATATCGCCTCCCGGAGGAGTATAGAAGATTTCTTCAAAATTACCTGCCAAGAATTGTTCTATCGGCCGATCAAGAATAAACAAACCAGTGGAATCAAAACCAGCTGAATATGAACCAATTCCCAAACTACCAATTGGTGCGTCGGCTTGTGGACTGCCTGACGTCCCGAGTCGAATAACAATGGGTTGCACATCATGATTAACCCAAATGTGATTTTGCAGATAATCCAGCAAGTAGCAGTAAACGGCGTAAAGTTCGGTTATAATAATCTCGGTGTTGTCAGTACCGATTCCAGTACCCGCTACTGCCATCTCGATACCATGACACGTGCCTTTGATAATAATAAATTCTCGGTGGAGTATTGGTTCTGATTGCGTATCAAAGTGTTTTGCTACTTCATATGCCCTTGCTGGGTCTCCAACCAGAAAAATTCTTGGTGGGAGATAGGATTTGCTCGTGCTCTTTTTAGATCTAATCATTAGCGGGATGTTTGTATGATAAATCCTCCCATCGTAAATAAGCAACTCTGAATTAGGTAATTTTGAACTGGCGGGCGTATTTGACATTTTGCACCTCTTCTAGCGAATAATCGAGTAGATGAAAAACTAATTATGAACTAAATTATCCATCCACACGTCATTTTCGCTACAAAAGGCTATTATTAAAGTACTAGCTACAAATTAACAGTTATAACTCAACCTGTCAAGGATTAATATTCTTTTAATTTTAGACTATTTTGTCCATTATCACATACTAGTATGTGATAATGTATATCTTAAACTATAAGTTGATTATTAGAATTATAAGTGGCAAACTATTAATAAATAGTAATAACATATCTTGGTCAGTAAACTATCACGAGTCTGAGAATTGGTGGTTTATACTCATAAGAAAAAGCCCGC
>CAZXAY010000007.1:6452-32054 GCA_964638435.1 uncultured Candidatus Saccharibacteria bacterium
GGACTCAAGTGGTTCTGGCTTCTGAATTATGGTTGTAGCACTTCATTGAGGAGTGCTGCAGTGGCAAGGTCAATTTTGGGGTTGGTAGCTTTCATCACTTCGACTACTTCATCATCAGTGATTGGTTGATCAAGTGTATGATTGTTGCTAATGACACTAACCCCAATTACTCGCATGACGTCTGGTGGGCCAATATCAAGGTTATTTCTGGTATCAAAGACCGCCACCATAGCTTCATTGTAATTAGACATGCCAGCAGCTGAAACTAGTGGGTTGTCAATAAGCTTTTGTCGTTCTATAGGACTCTCATAGGATGTTCCGGCTTGAATTACTAATGCACCATAATGTGCTTGTATTTCTAATTTATCAAGAATGGTCATCATTACACCAGACAGCTCATAGTTATATGTCGACGCTGGATCAAAAAATCTGATTGGGTGAATGCCTAGGTGTGGATCAGGCATAGACGGTGTAAGGTCGCCATGGTTTAATACCACGAAATCACCGATTTTAAGCTTTTTCTTGCACCCTCCGGCAGCATTCAAAATAATAAGTATTTGGCAACCTAAGTGTTTGAGTACTCGGATAATGAAAGTAGCTTTAATCTGATCCAAAACATCATAATAATGAATACGACCATAAAACTCTGCCACCAACTTACCAGTGTGTTTGTGAAGTAAGATCACCAACTCTCTTCTATGACCTCCGTCAAAAACTGGAGGGAGAACAAAAGGTAGGAATTGATCAAAGGAGATGGTGCAGATTTTTTCAAAGCCTTCTCGACTTGCATCCGACTGCATACCGCTACCGCGAATGATAGCAGCAGAAATTTTTTTGCCAATCAGTTTTTCTCCTCCTTCAGATAAAATGATTCTTGCACTTATCAACTCTGCAGCATCATAAGCCCGTTTGTTGATAAGACTCCTCAGAGTAAACCCGTTTTCATCTTTCCAAAGACTACTTACCATGATCGTATCCTCCTTATATGTAGATGTTAATGTCCTAGTAACAAGATAGCAGTCATTATTTAACCTGTCAATCTAGATAACCCCATTTATTCCTAATCATGTTGTCCATTATCATATACTAGTATGTGATAATATATCCGTAAAAATATTAATTAATTTATTAGTATTAGTCATGGATTGAATAAACGTTTACACAAGAAGCCGAATACTCGCCACGGCGAGATGAAGGCCTATAATATATTTTTCAAAGCGTAATAAGAAAACCATCGGCTTTTTAAGCCGTGGTTTTCTTATTTCAAGTCAAAAAAAAGCCCCGCTAAGCGGGGACTTCGATCGATTTTTATGCGATCATCTACCGGCGTTGGCTTTGATCTGGTTTAAGAAAACCGGGTCAAGAGGCTTATCAAACATCCTGAAGCCTGTAACTTTGTAACCATATTTCTTGGCCATTGTGCCGTATTTGATTACCTCATCAGGGCTGATTATGCCTATACCAGAATGGCATGCATCACCATCTAGCCCTTTGATAATTGTCTCAAGAGCACACGCAAAGATCGTATCTTTCCCCATTCCGAGAACTTCCGGAGTATCATCGAAGTGAAAAACTCCACCCTCGATAAATAGCACATCATCCCTCAAAGTATAGATGTTCTCAGAGATAGTTTTGGGTCTGCCTACATCAATGACAACTGAACCTTTCTTAAAGTCAGCTGGTTCAATACCAATCTCTGACAAACCGCAGGTGGCATTGGTGACAAAAACGACCAAATCAGATTCTGCGATAGCTTCCTTTTTGTTTGTGACTATTTTTACTTCATTTGCGGTTTTGCCACTATTTCTTATTAATTCATTCTGTAGCTTCTTAAGACCATCCTCATTTCTGGCCATAACATTGATCTTAGCAAAGCTAGAACACAACATCCTACACAGCACTCGACCAATCGAACCAGTTGCACCAACTACTGTGAGAGTTGTTACTGCTGGGTTAATACCCATAAAATCACATGCAGTAAAAGCTGACTGGTTGGCTGCAGCAGTTGTAAGCGAATTACCCGAACTTATCCATATTTTGCCTTCTTTAACCAATGGGTGATGATCAACAATATATTTGCCACCACCAGTTACAACAGAAGTGAAGGCTCCAAGCCCAAAGACCCTGGCTCCCATATCATATGCTAGAGATATTCGTCTTAAAATCTCTTGTTGAATTATCTCTGTCATCGCAGGATCAAGGAATCTTTTGGAAAGATAAGGAATAAAAACAAAGATTATCTCTGTTTGTCTACCATTCACGGTAACCTTTTTGTAGCTGATAGGAGATCCATTGAGGAAACCTTCATCAAACCACTTAAGGAGACCATCAAGAGCTGTTACTTCCCCTTTGTTATATCTAGGAACAAATCTCAGAATTTTTTGTTCATCAAGATCAGCTGAGACTCTAAGTATATCCATGGGAGACAAAATATGAATCAAAAATGCAACAGGTACTGATTTATTGGTGTATTGATCCATTACACCTTCGATTTTGTAAACACCAGACATCTTACTTGGAGTCATAGTAATCATATCAAATCCTCCTTGGAGAGATTTTGTTAAAGAAACCCAAATTATATGATACCTTAATGTATCATACCTTGATTTATTTGTAAATACAATGTAGAATAGGTTGGAGAAAGTTAATAATAGTTAACAACAGTTAACAGAGGTTAGCAATGGTTATTAAGCCTCCAATGTAACTAATATTAACTGTTATTAACCATCCTCAACCATCCTTAACTTACCATAACCATCATTAACCTTAATTCTATGACTAAAGACTACTATAAAACTCTTGGTGTGAGTAAATCCGCTAGTCAGGATGAAATTAAAAAAGCCTACCGTAGGCTTGCTTTGCAATATCATCCTGATAAAGGTGGGGATCAAGAAAAGTTTAAGGAGGTAAACGAGGCTTATCAAATACTTAGTAATGAGCAAAAACGCGCTCAATATGATCAATTCGGTAGCGGTTTTGATGGTAGCGGTTTTGGTGGCTTTAACCAAGGACAAGGTAGCCGCACGTACCACTATTCAAATAGTGGTAATTGGGATGACATTTTTGGTGGCGGAGGAGGTTTTAGTGGCTTTGGTGGGCTTGGTGATATCTTTGAGAATATGTTTGCGCAAAGCTTCTCACAAGTCCAAGCTGAATTACCAATTAGTATTGCTCAGGCTATATTAGGAGATAAAGTTACTTTTACGACTGGTGATGGACAAACTATCGAGATGAATATCCCAGCAGGTACTCAAGATGGACAATCTTTTAGATTTATTGGCAAAGGCAAAACTCATAAACGAGGTAAAGGCGATTTAATTATTACAATAAGAGTCAAGATGCCTAGCAGGATTAGTAAAGAAGAACGTGAACTATACGAAAAAATTCGCGAGCTCGAAAAAACTAGAAAGAGTTGGAAGTTTTGGTAATATTTAAGAAGGTTAATATTGGTTAAAAATAGTTAATAGTAGTTAATATCAGTTATTTTAATTTGATGTAACAACTATTAACCCTTATTAACTTTTATTAACTATCGTTAACTGGATTTATTTTTCCACAGGTCTAATTTAAATTTTGTTTTATTTGTGTTATACTTGTATTGAGATATATTAGTTGGTTTTTGCCCGCCTTTGCTCTCGGTATTCCACAACGGATTACTCATCCGTGTTCCATCCGAGATGCTACGGCGGACTTCCGGAATTTCTTGTCGCCGTGGCGACAGCGAGATTCACGGAGCGGAGGGAAACTGATGCCTACTCTTCCCACTTGGGATCTGTTTATTACGCTATTCTTTATTATTGGAGTGGCTTTTGGTTTTATTTTGCAAAGAGATAAGGTAGTTTTAACTACTATTGCTATTTATGTAGCTCTTGTTATCACCCAAACCCTAGCCGACCCAATACTCCAATTTTTTGCAGGGGACAAAACAATATTACACCAAATATTTATTAAAGGTGGTAATAATGCTCTTGCAGTTAAATCAGTTATCTTTTTTATAATTATGGTAGTTGTAACCTCAAAAAGTGGTCTAGAAGGTAAAGGTTCTGGTGGCATTTTAAGCCCCATCGAACTTATTGGCTTTAGTTTTTTAAACGCAGCTTTAATAATGTCTTCAATATTTTACTTTATGGATGAATCAACCAGATCCGCCCTTAGCGAAAGTTCACGCTTGGCTAGCTTTATAGCTTCACACCACACATGGTGGGTACTTTCACCCATAGCGCTACTAGTAGTGCTTGGTATTAAAAGAGGTGACTAGATATTTAATTAATAAGGGTTAACCCCACTTCACCATTAGGTTACGAGGAACAAGTATAGGTTAATAGTAGTTAATAAATGTTACAAAAAATACCACCCAAATAGGTGATATTTTTTATTACTTATCAAACAGATATTATAAAGGGCCTTTTTTACCCTTATGTGCCTCGAGTCCTAATTCAATAATTCTACTTATATAGTCTGTGGGGGATAAATCAATCTCCGCAGCTTGATGAAAAATCATAGTTGATGGAGTAATCCCAGGCAGTGTATTAGCTTCCAACACGACTAATCTATTATCATCAGTTAGGAACATGTCAATTCTAGGATATCCGATTAAATCTAATGTTTTACAAACCTTTACTGCTGTTCCTTGAGCTTTTTTAGTATCATCATTAGATATTTTTGCCGGTGTAATCATCTCTGCTCCACCAGGAAGAAATTTGTCTTCTAGTGTTAAATAATCTTTAGCGCCTGATCTAGGAGTTTCGGTAACAGGTAAAGCTTGTTGATCACGATTACCCAAAACAGATACAGTTAATTCTTTACCAGATAAAAACTCTTCAACCAAAATTATCTTATCCCATTTAAATGCGCTTTTAAAAGCATTATCTAGCTCAGATTCACTTTTAACCTTAGTTATGGCTGTACTACATCCTTCTCGAGAAGGTTTAACAACTATTGGGTAGGAAAATTCTTTATTGATTAACTCAATAATTGTTTTTTGGTCATTTTGCCAATCATTAAAACCTAACGAAAGGGTCTTAGGCACATCGATTCCATTTGATTTTAGCATTAGTCTTGAAATCAATTTATTAGCGCCAAGTGCCGAACCTAGTATTCCAGGACCATTGTATGGTATTTTTTGCAGTTCTAGCAAACCTTGCAAACATCCATCTTCCATATATTTGCCGTGTCCTACAATAAAAGCAAAATTAATAGTATTTTTTAAATCTTCGTACTTAATAAGTTTAGCACTACTTGTCACAAGTTTAGTCAAATCACTAGTAGTATTTTGGATTATTAACTTTTCATCAATTAGCCAAAATTTATAGTCATTATCTACAAAAATTGGTAATTTTTCATACCTTTCTTCATCCATTTTTAAAAACACGTTGCGGCCGCCCTCTAGAGATACTTCTTTCTCAGAAGAATCACCTCCAAAAAATATACCTACTTTTATCTTGCCTGTCGGTAAGCAAGGTTTTGATTTTGTCATACTAACCTCTAAATTAATTGATTAATGGTGTTAATAGCATATTTTTTATTAGTTTGGCTTTTTTGAGATATATTAATTAACTCGGTTATAAAATCTTTAACCGAATACCCTGCTTTTACAGCTTGATGCCAAGTCCAAGAAGATGGCCCAAGGCCAGTAGAAGCTGCAGAATTTGGGTCAGTAATTACAACCTTGTTATTATCTAACACAAAACCATCAATTCTGGCATAATCTGAGCACCCCAATATTATATAACATGCTAGTGATTGACGTTGAATCTCTTTAATAATATTTTCGTCAATATCCATTGGGGTTATCTTTTCTGAAGCGCCGGGCAGATATTTTTCATCATAGGTAAATATTTCGTTACTATGGATAGTTTCTGTGGGTAATAATGCCCTTGGTTTATCACCGCCTACAACCATACAAGAAAACTCACGACCCTTTAAATATGGCTCAATAATAATTTTATTGTCATAAATGAAAGATTTTTTAACTTTATTGATAAATTCATCTTTACTATTAATAGTTTCTACTCCAATTGTCGAGCCTTCGCGAGCGGGTTTGGATACCAGAGGATAAACAAATTTTTGTTCAATACTATTAATAACTCTATCCTGGTTTGCCTGCCAATCAATAATATTAACTGTTAGATATTCTGGTTGATTAATATCTTTATCTAGACCTATTAACTTTCTTTGTAAATCTTTGTCCATTCCAAGCGCTGCAGAGAGTACTCCTGAACCAGTATATGGAACGTGTAGTAATTCCATTAATCCTTGGAGAGAACCATCGTCACCAAATTTACCGTGTGTTACTAAAAAAGCTATATCAATGATACTAGCTAATTTTTCATATTCAATCAATATAGCTTTTGCCTCTAGACGTTCCTCTATTTCTTTAGTTGTATTACGAATAATTAGAGTTTCCGGTAATTGCCAAAATTGCTCATCACGACTTATATATATCGCAATTGGATCAAATAGGGTTTTATTAATATTGTTATATAAATTACGACCACTCGTTAAAGAAACTTCTGATTCGAGCGATAATCCTCCAAATATTATTCCTACTTTTGTTTTCTCTGACATAGTAACCTCTAGTTAGATAAAGTATAGTTTAATTATATGGTTAAAGATAATATAAATCAATCACCTTGATTAAGCTTGTTATGCTTAAGCTTCTTAGCTTATCGGGAAAATCTAATAAGCTAACTGGTTATTTTTTGAGAAAACTCCACAAAGTTTTGAAGATTGATCTTTGAGCATCAGCAAACTCAGAACTTTTTACAATAAAACCAATAATCTCATTGCTAAAATCAAGCATGGCTACTTTATTACCATATATATACGTCTCAGCTGTAAAATATGTGTTTTTTGGCAAAATACGTGTTTCACGTAATTCTTTTTTATCATTAGCAATTAATTTAACATTTCCTGGCTCGTCTACAGCCAGCACTTTAATACTACAATTGCTTTTAACTCTCTTTTTAATAAAATCTTTCATATCACTAGCGGTAAAAACCTGCTCCGAGGCTTTTTGGTTGGTATATAATAAAATTTCCTTACAACCAGTCGAAAAAATATCATCACGGATTTCTTGCAAACCTTCCCTACCTTTATAAAATCTTAGCACTGGTTTAAGATCACCTTTAGCATAACTTGCGCTAAGCTGTGGCAATAACTCTTCTA
The DNA here is from genome assembly GCA_964638435.1 of uncultured Candidatus Saccharibacteria bacterium. Taxonomy (GTDB): domain Bacteria; phylum Patescibacteriota; class UBA1384; order JAMDBS01; family CAZXAY01; genus CAZXAY01. The sequence goes on from CAZXAY010000007.1 coordinate 13,620, forward strand.
ATTCTTTTTCGTGCTGGGCAAATTTATCTTTTTGCTTTTTTAGAACCGATAGTAAATAATTTGGTTCTTTAACAAAAACCTGCTTTTTGTATTTTTTGTAATCTTCTTCAAGGTAGCCCTTGTTTTTAAGTTCTTCGGCAATAAAATAGGCCGTAGAGCGATCAATTCCAGTTTTCTTAGCAAGTTCGCCGATGCTAGCTCTACCAGTCTCTAAACTAGTCAAATAAAATTTGCTTTCAAGCTCACTTAAATTTAAATCTGTGAGTATTTGCTTTAATTTTTCCATAAATGTTGTCCAATAGTTTATTTTATACACCATCAATTTACCATACAACTAAAAACTTGTCAAGATATTTTGTAATTTGATTAAAATAAACCTATTAATTATGTCTAGTACAATTAGACGATCTTTGGTAATTAAGCTTTTTTGTCTGTCTTGGCCACTAAAAAATAATAAATAATTTCTAAAATTCCTACAGTATTAACAACTAGTAATACAATAAACCAAACATTCTCGTTGCGTCTAGCTGCACGCCATAAAGCTAAACCTTTCCAAACCATAGACCATAGCATCATAACGCCGAAACCAAGACCAGTTAAACCCAGCATAGTACTACTCATGTTAGGAAACAAATCTTTAAATTCCATAATTAATTCTTTCTTATTTTAATTATTACTTAATTATATTATACCATGAATATTTATCTTTTTTTAAAAAGAAAGATTTTAGAGATTATTTCTGATGTTTCGATTTGGCTAGATTAATAGCCATAAAAAAAATTAAACATTTTTTCATAACGTGTCATTTTTCTAGGTCACGCCTCCGTAGATTTAAACCTGAATGATATCAAATAACAAAATAGTCCTAATCTGTTAATTTACCGAGGTCGCACCTCGGAAAATTTAAAGGTTATAAATTGTTAAATTATCAGGGTTTTTGGATTCGGAAGGAGTAATTTCTTTTACAACTGATAAAACAATTTCTTCGACAGCTCCAATACATTGGAAATCATCTTTAAAATCTTGTTTTGCTTTACAAAACTGTGCTTCTTTTAAATCCATTGCTACTGTAATATGAGGTTTAAAGTTTTTTTCGTAATCCTGATATTTTGACTTAACATATTCATTATAATCAGTTAATAAATTTACTAAATCTTTTTGCATCTTAATTAGCATATCATTTTTTTCAGCATTAATTAATATGGGTCTGTCGTCAAATCTATTTCCATATTCGCACCATCTAATTCTCTGATTTCTTCCATAAGTTTCCTTTTCACCAATGTACACCTACGAGGTGTACATTGTATGGTTATTTTAAAATATTATTATAAAATTCATATTTTGCTTTTTAAAAGCGAACTCAAATATTTTTTTCCTAGGTTATCAGTATATTTTTTCTCTATTTTCCTTAAAACTTTTTTTAATATAATTTTGTACCAGGCAAAGCACTTCTTTCGGGCCCGATTAAAATACAATTTCTATTTTCATCAGGAACGCCCAATGTTAAAACTTCTGAAATTGCTGGACCAATTTGTCTTGGAGGAAAATTTACAACAGCTAAAACTAATTTATTAAGTAAATCTTCTTTTTTGTAATTTACCACTAATTGTGCACATGATTGTTTGATACCAATCTCTACGCCAAAATCGATTTTCAATTTATATGATGGTTTTTTTGCTTCGAGAAAATCCTTAATTTCAATAATTTTACCGACCCTGATATCTAGTTTTTGAAAATCCTCAATTGTTGCCATATTACCTCCTGAAAATTTTTATTCCAAATAAATTCTTTATTATCCATTTTTGTCCTTAAGACTAAAACAAAATTTGACAAAAATCTTTGAGATGTTATAATTAAATTAACAAGAATGTTTGGGACAAATCCCAGTGGGAAAGCCCGCCTCGGCGGACTACTAGACATTCTGACCTCGAATCCTCGAGGTTTTTTGTTACTCAATTATTACTATTATTTTTGATTGCAATTTTTTGTAATATTTATCAAACCTTTCAGGATTTTTCTTATCAAAGTATGATCTTGCTAATCCAGCTACCATATCAGCTAACCTGATTCCTGCAAATTGGCTGCCTTTGACTGTTTTTAATTTTCTAATAGAAATTCCTTTTTCTCTTAAAATATGTTTGATTTTTCTTTCATACCATTTTGGCTTTTTGCCGTCTATAAAAATATTCTTGATATCTTTTTCAATTATCGTATGGAGTAATACTCGTTCAAGTTCTATTGATGGGTTAACTGGATTTTTGACTAAAGCAATTTTAACCTTGAAATCGAGTTTTAATATCTTCTCAATAAACTTTTCTTTGATATGCCAAACGGTTTTTGACCAATGAAATGATTCAATGAGTAAATCTTTTTCAATTTGAATAATCTGTTTCTCAATATCAGAATAGTTTTCTACCTCAATATAAACCACAACAAAAGTTGAATGATCGACTTTTTTATGTATTCCTGATTCATCAATAAAAATATTCATTTTTCTCCAAACGTTTTAATCTATAAATATTTCCTAAAAAACTCTAACATTTTATCTGGTTTTCCCCCAACTAAATTATACACTTCAAATCTTGGCATAGGTTTTTCGATTAAATTCAGTTCTTTTTCACCAGCTAAATTATCAAATATCTTTTGTGTGTCGGCCAGCTCGGTCCATTTGTCGAATTTTCCTTGAATTAAAAGTGTTGGAAACTTTACACTTTTAGCATACTCTATTGGCGATTCCTCGGCAAACTTAGGGCTTCCACCAAGACGAGCAAAAAATTCCATTATTGGTAGTATTGGCAAACTTAAAGCTGTAAAAGTATTTTTAACAAAAGTTCTCAAAAAAACTAACATCGAGATTGGTTGAACTAACATTGCGCATTTAACATTTTTTAACTTATCCGGCGCTTTACTTGTGGCAATAATTGTTGCGTTTGCTCCCATACAAAAACTGGCAAAACCGATGTCCATATGAGCTAAATCTTTTCTTGATTTAATATAATCCAAAGCTCCCGTAACATCTTGCCACTCATTGAGTCCAACTGCAGTTATCCCACTACCACTTTCGCCACAATTTCTTAGATCAATTGTTAAAACCCAATAACCTACATTGTTTAATGCTCTGGTAGTCTTTAGTAAATCAACATCTTCTTTAAAAAGATTAATTGGCCCTTGATTTTTTGCATTAAAACCAGCTCTATTAAAAGGCATTGGGTGAGTTTGGATTATGAGCTTATCCCGCCCGCCATCGCAAGCTTGAGTTTGGCTCAGGCGTTGCGGGCAGGTTAGCTTTTTAGGTTTAACCAACCAACCCCTAATTTTTACTCCATCAGTTGCCGGGAACTCTACATCTTCAAAATTCATTCCATAGTCAGCTGGTGTTTTAGTAATTTTTTGCCTGTATGGGTGAATCATACTTAACGAAAAAATATAAGCTATCAGAAGCAAGATAATAACAAGTACTAATAAAATGTATAAATAAATCATTTTGTCCTTTTTATATTATCTTCTCCATATTTTTCTTCATCTACTGTCAGTATATTATTTATTTTCTAGATATTCTTTTGTTTTTAATATTAATACACAACTTGGGCTGTGGGTGATTTTGCTTTCAAGTACCATTTTTACAGCTTCATTAAATTTAACTTTAATACGTTTTATTGTTTCGGTTCCCTCTTGTTCGTGTTTAACAAAACTGATGTTTCTTGCTAAAAAAAGATAAGAACGCGATTTGATTATCTCGGTATAGGGATCAACAAAACCTAAATTAATCCAATCTTTGGCTATAATTCCATGTTCTTCTTTTAATTCTCTTTTTGCCGCCTCAAGTGGTGTTTCGTTATTATCAATCGCACCGTTAACAGCTTCAATACTATATTTACCGCTAATATAGTGGAATTCCTTATTTAGATATAAATTATTGTAATTATTCGTAGCAATAACAGATATCCCAGGTTTCATCTCAACCACTCCAAAAATTCCGTCTTTTCTATCTGGTCTTACAACCTGATCCTCGCGAACATTAATCCAAGGATTTTGGTAAATTTCTTTTGATGATTTAATTTTCCATGGTCCATTATTTTTCATTTTTTACCCGTATAACCTTGATAAAACTTATTAAATAGTGGTATAATTAAATTAACAAGAATGTTTGGGGCAAATCCCAGTGGGAAAGTCTGCTTCGGCAGACTACTAAACATCCTGACCTCGAACCTTCGAGGTTTTGTGTTTAAATTTGACACACATATATATACTTGATATAATTTAATTGAGTGATAAGACCGCTGTAGGTTGTTTAGGGTGCTCCTCCCTATGGGACTATGAACCCTAACATAACAAACTTACAAGGCACACTCTTTTTAATTATAAATATTGATTATCATAAACAATCTTATCTTTAAATACATTATACCAAACTTTATCATTTTCTTCATATTTTCTAAAAATTCCCCAACAAAACATATCAACTGCTTGCAATCCTGAATTTTGCTTAGAATCATAGTGAAAAATATTAAATGGTATTTTAAGATCAAATTTAGTTTTAATTTGTCTAATGATGTATTGGTTGAATTCAAAAATATTCTTTTTAGTTTTTGATTTATCTATAATAATTTCGACTCTCGAAGTGGCTTTATTAAAAGGTATTTGATCTAAGACTTTTCTGGTTATAAAGTTGTAAACACGTTCCTTATCTTTCCTAAGTCGTTCATAAACACGAATTTTGTTTAATGTTATTGAATATATTGCAAAATTAATTCCATTAATGCGTTTAAAAAAATATTCTTTGATATTCTGTGAACTTTTGGAACCCTTTAACTCTTCTGCTTTTTGTTTTTTATAATTAAACTTTCTTCTTAAGGTTACTTTCACAGCATTCGAAATGCTTCTATTATCTGAAATTCCATTAATTAACAAAACCGTTATGGTAAAAACTTTGATGGTTTTGCATTAACAAAATCAAATCCTAAATCACCAGACTCGTCGAGATATAAATAAATCATGATTATAAATCCAATACTGGAATTTGTATTTTTTCGTTCAAATATTTTTTATACAACTCCATATTACTGTAATGATCAAAGGCAACTTCTTCTTTACTTGGTAGCATATCTAATTTAAACCATTTAATTTCAGTTGTTTCGTGATCAAAATTCTCTGGTTCACCACTAGCATCGGCAAAGTAAATAAACCCAACATTTTGGCGGTCATCTCCACAGCGGTTAGAGTTACTATTAATTCTAAGAAGTTTTAAATTTTTAATATCATAACCAGTTTCTTCTTTAGCTTCTCTTGTGGTAGCCTCTGACACCGTTTCGTCTCTGTCTAAAAACCCACATGGTAAAGTCCACTTACCAGGTTCTTTTATCATATCTTGTGATCTTTTAGCTAGCAAAATTTTGTTATTATCATTAACTACAATTACATCAACAGTAACATGTCTTAAATATCCTGTCCAACCATCTTCAAATTGACATTTTATCATACCAAACCTTTCTAGATTCACTATAAATAGTTTAACATTAATATCCCTCCAATAATAATGATCGTGCCGAGAATTTTTTGCCAAAAATGCTGTTTTTCACCAAGCAAAAATATGCCCATTAAAACCGTAAAAACCAAGGAACTTTGTAAAACTGGAGTAACGCGAGAAACCTCCCCTAGTTTTGTTGCAAGAAACTGACAAAATTCATAAAAGCCAAAGATACCTCCTGTTAGTATGAGCAACCACTTATTTACAGCTAATTCTCTGATAATTTTTTTACTATCAAATTTAATTGACATTAATCCTAAAAGTGAACCGCCCATTAAGCTCAAAGAAGCAAAGGCAAAAGGAGAAAAATCCCGTAATGTCAGCTTACTGATAGTCAGTCCTACAGCTACAAAAAATGAAGCAATAATAGTATAATATACAGCCTTATTAAAATGGATTTTGGATTTTTCCCTTAGAGCAATTGTTGCTCCGATTATTATTAGCAATACCGCTAGTAATTTATAGATTGTAATTTGTTCACCAAAAATTATTAGTCCAAAAAATAGTATAAATACATTTCTTACTTGAGTAACAATTTGATAGGTTGATACATCCCCAAATTGTAGGGCTTTAAAAGTAAATACATCAGTTAGATAAAGAGAAACCATTGTCAAAATAAAATAAAGCCATGTTATTGATTGGGTCGGCCAATGTAAACCGATAAAGATTAAAGGTAAGATTATTAGTCCAGCAATAAAATCATGAATTATTGTATAAACAAAATAATCACCGGCTTTACGAAGGGCAAATCTGGAAAACGTTCGGGAAACTGAAAAAAGTAACCCAGCCAATAGCGCTATACTAAACCATGTCATGTTAATCCAATCTTATAGTTTTCTCTATTACCTTTGTATCATCTTCTTCTCTAAAAAGTCCAACCGTTATTTCTTTAACTTCAAAAGATTTTGATTTAATATTACTTATTTTTTTAGTCAATTCATCAATTAACTTGTTAGAGTCTTTGGTTTTACAAATTCCAAGTGTGATGTGGGGATTAAATAAATCTTTTACCATGTAATAACCATATTTATTAATACTTTCTATTTGTTTTTGGGAGAAATAACCTTCCTTCAATCGAACCGTATCCTTTTGACGAATCAAACCATCTCTAATTGGATTTATCAAATCAACTATTTCTTCATGTAACTTGTTTAATTTATTATCTACTTTAATTGCTAAATGATAATACATTTTATCTTTCTCCACCATAATTTTCTCGAATGAGATAGAGAATGGTTTAAATTGAATTTGTTTTAATTTGCTACAAACACTATCAAAATCTTCTTTATTTATTGCACAAATATACAAACTTATATGTGGGATTGTGTGGCTACTGCTTAGTGGTAATAGCGATTTTTTAATTTTACCAATAACTTCTTCCCACTCTTTGGGTAATAATAAATAAATTCCTAATTGATAATTCATTTTTTCTCCAGGATTACGTATTAGATAATTTAATAATGTTACTTTAGAGTTCTTCGTAGCTCAGCTAATTTGACTTTAATTTCTACTTTTAATTTAAAAGGATTTAGCTTCTTGTAAATAGATTGTAGCATGTCTTTAGTTTCCTGGCTAATTTTAGGATGTTCTAACAGTCTTCGGTATGGTGTTTTAGCTTCATAATATTTATTTTTAGTTTTACCAGTAATAGTATCTTTAATCTTTTCTTTAAGCTTCATGGTTGGTTGGAAGAAGTTAACATAATATCTCCATGAATTAGCATAAAGTTCATTCAATTAGATATTCTCGTTTGCTCATAAAACTCATCATTAGGATATTCTCCATTTAATTGATAACTAGAGATTATCCCATATTTCAGTAACATTGTTAATGAGCTAACGAATAACATTTCGGTAACATTTCTGATTATCTAATTCGTTATCTTGACAAAACTTATTAAATAGTGTTATAATTTAATCAAAGATCGAAAGGTGCCGACCCATCTTGCTTTGTCAAGAGCTTAAGCACTTTCCGATTTTTTTTATTATTTTTAAAATATCATCGGATTTAACAATCAAATCGGGTTTTAATTGATTTATTGCAGTTCCATAAGCTAAAAAGTGGGCACGCGATTTTTTGCCAATCAAATGGAAATGAATATCATCAATTGGAAAACTAGGGTTAATATTTTTTATCAAATCCTTTATCATTTGATTCTTACCAGGATATTCAATATCAATAATTATTTGGTTGGATTCACGTTTAATATTTTTAAACAAAATTACTAATAATGATACAAAGGTTGCATATATAAATATTCTTGGTTTACCAATATTTCTAAAATAATTCTGAACCTTTTTCTTTTCAGTCGAGCTAATTTTGAGTACAAGATGTTCAGAATTAGAAAATGCCAAATAAGTGTGTTTGCTCGTTTTTTCAATCTTTCCACTTTGATCAATCTCAATTTTCATTATCCTCTCCTTATTTATAAATCCAAAATGGGAATTTCAACTTTTTTATCTAAATATTTTTTATACAACTCCATATTACTGTAATGATCAAAGGCAACTTCTTTCTTACTTGGCAGTTGATCTAATTTAAACCATTTAATTTCAGTTGTTTCGTGATCAAAATTTTCTGGTTCACCATTGACATTAGCAAAGTAAATAAACCCAACATTTTGGCGGTCATCTCCACAGCGGTTAGGGTTACTATTAATTCTAAGAAGTTTTAAATTTTTAATATCATAACCAGTTTCTTCTTTAGCTTCTCTTGTGGTAGCCTCTGACACCGTTTCGTCTCTGTCTAAAAACCCACATGGTAAAGTCCACTTACCAGGTTCTTTTATCATATCTTGTGATCTTTTAGCTAGCAAAATTTTGTTATTATCATTAACTACAATTACATCAACAGTAACATGTCTTAAATATCCTGTCCAACCATCTTCAAATTGACATTTTATCATATTATTCCTAACTTTATTTTTTTCTCAAATTCCTTTTTATTGCTTTCTTCCTCAAATAACCCAACTGTGATTTCTTTTATTTCAAAGGATTTCGATTTTATTTTTTTCACTTTATCTGTTAAATTTATAACTAATTTTTTGCGGTTATCTGTTTTAGAAATACCAAAGGTGATATGCGGGTTATAAAGATCAAAAACTCGTGCATGCCCATATTTATTAATATAACCAACTTGTTTATCAGAATATGAACCGTTTTTGATTTTTTTAATATCCTTTTGACGAATTAAACCATTTCTAACAGGATTAATTAAAGTGATGATATCTTTTTGGAGTTTGGATAAATCTTTTAGATGCGGAATATCTAGAAAGTAGTATCCATCGTTTATATTAACTTTAACTTTATCAAAAGTGATAGAAAATGGTTTTTGATTAATTCTTTTTAAAATATCAAATACAGTATTAAAACTCTCTTTTTTAATTGCACAATTATATATGCTAATATGGGGTGTGGTTTGACTACTATTTAGCGGTAGAAGTGAGTTTTTTATTTCTCCAATAATTTCTTCCCACTTTTTTGGTAATAATAAATAAATGCCTAATTGATAATTCATTTTTCTTTCCATTAAACAATTTCCCCTTTTCTTGCAGCATCGATTAACTGTTTTGTGCCAACCAAAGTTCTGGACCATGGAATTTCGCTATATTTAAACCATTTAATAGCGTGGGTTTGGGGATCATTAGTATTTAATTTACCACCAATAAACTTGCAAATATAGCATAGTATTATTGTGTGCTGAGTAAATTTTTCATATTCCCAAGTATAAGTTTGCACAATTGGTGCTAAATCAATTAGCTTAACGCGATAACCGGTTTCTTCTTTTATTTCGCGAACAATAGTTTTTTCAGGTTTTTCGTTAAAACTAATACATCCTCCGGGAATTTCCCACTTAAGATGCGCGCCAGTATTCTCCGGCTCCCATCTTTGCAACATCAAAATCTTGCCGTCATTTTCAACATACCCAGTCAAAACCACAATTTGTTTTTGTTCTTTTTGCATGATTATTCAAATCATTATATGATTAATATTTTTCAACCTTATCGTATCATATATTTTAATTTTTGTCATAAATTCGATATAATAGTAACTAAGGAGATAAATAATGAATATACAACCTATTGGACTAAGCAAAAATGAAGTGATCGAAAAACGTCACCAATTTGGATTTAACGAACTACCAACCGATAAATCTGATGGTGTTTTTAAAATAATATGGACCATATTAACTGAACCAATGATTGGGTTGCTTATAATTGGAGCAGTCATATATTTGTTACTAGGTGACCACGGGGAAGCATTATTAATGATATTCTCGGTTTTAGTAATAATCTCAATCGAACTTTTTCAAGAAAAACGTAGCAAAAAATCTCTCGAAGCCCTGCGTAATTTAGCAAATCCTAAAACCAAAGTTATCAGGGATGGTGTGCAATTATTAATCCCAAGCAGGGAAGTCGTACCTGGGGATATCTTAGTTTTAATAGAAGGCGATCGTATATCTGCCGATGGCAAAATTATATCAGCAACAAACCTGCAAGTAGATGAATCCCTTTTAACTGGCGAATCTGTACCTGTTAGCAAGCGTCAATATGATGCTACTGATAAACAAAATAAACCTGGAGGCAATAATACTCCTTGGGTTTTTTCTGGTAGTTTGATAGTCAAAGGTCATGGATTTGCCAAGGTAACCTCGATCGGTATTAATACAGAGGTAGGTAAAATTGGTCAAACTCTTAACTCTTTTGAAACCGAAAAAACCCAACTTCAAAAAGAAACTAGCGTATTTATTAAGAAAATTGCTATTTTTGGAATCTCGGCTTGCATATTATTAATTTTTGTATATGGAATCACTAAAGGTGATTGGCTAAAAGCAATATTGGCTGGAATAACTATGGCCATGGGGGCTTTGCCAGAAGAATTCCCCATTGTTTTAACTTTGTTTTTAATTATGGGTGCATGGCGACTGGCGCAAAAAAATGTTTTAGCTCGTCGAGCTGCTACAATTGAAACTCTTGGTAGTACTACTGTACTTTGTGTTGATAAAACTGGAACTCTTACCAAAAATCAAATGACCATTGATCAAATTTTTGTAGATAATAAATTATATAATTTACCAGCGCTTGTTATTAATAAGTCTATCGAGAAAATTATTAATTATGGTACACTTGCATGCCAAATTAACTCATTTGATCCGATGGAAAAAGCATTTTTTGACTGTGCTAGTAAGTACAAAATTACAAACCCCCAAAATCATTTGAATTTAGTCAGGGAATACCCACTGGAAACTAAATCATTATCTGTTGTCCACGTTTGGCAAAAAAATAAAAAATATATAGTTGCTGCTAAAGGTTCACCAGAAACAATTTTAGACTTATGCCACCTTAATAAATCCGAAAAATCAAAGTTAGAAAAACAATTTAAAGCCATGGCCGAAGAAGGTTTTAGAGTTTTAGGGGTAGCCAAATGTGAAAATCATACAAAAAAACTACCTTTAGATCGACATCATTTTAAATTTGATTTTTTGGGTTTTATTGGGCTAATTGATCCTATACGTGAAAGAGTTTCTCATTCGATTAAAGAGTGTCACGAAGCAGGCATCCGCGTAATCATAATCACCGGCGATTATCCAGCGACAGCTCAAAATATTGCTCAAAAAATCGGTATTGATACCTCAAATGGTGTAATGACTGGATCAGAGTTAGAAAAAATCAACTATGATCAACTAGTTCAAAAAATTAATAATATTAATGTTTTTGCCAGAGTGGTACCAAATCAAAAATTTTTAATTGTCAAAGCTCTTAAAGATAACGAGCAAGTTGTCGCTATGACAGGTGACGGAGTTAATGATGCTCCAGCCTTGAAATCTGCCAATATTGGTATTGCTATGGGTAAGCGTGGAACTGATGTAGCCAGGGAAGCTTCATCAATAATATTACTTGATGATGACTTTTCTACAATTGTTGATGGAGTTAGGTTGGGTCGAAGGATATATGATAATTTAAGAAAATCAATGTCATATTTATTTGCTGTGCATATCCCAATTATTGGACTAGCTTTAATCCCAATACTATTAGGGTGGCCACTAATGTTTTTACCAGCCCATGTAGTTTTTTTGGAGTTTATTATTGATCCAACCTGTACACTTGCTTTTGAATCTCAAGGTGAAGATCAAGATATTATGAAGCGCAAACCACACCCAATTAATGAACCAATATTTACAAATAAAATACTCCTAAAAAGTTTTTTGCAAGGTTTAGGTATCTTATTGATTGGACTGTATATTTATAATTATGGGCTCAATCATGGTAATGAGGATATCGCCCGTACTATGGCATTTCTAACTGTTGTTATGGGTAATATATTGCTAATACTAACCAATATCTCGTGGGATCGTTCTATAGTTTATTATTTATTTAAAAAACTTAATTTAACTCTAACGATAATATTGGTACTCGCTTTTTCGCTTTTAGCTTTAATAATAACTCTCCCCACATTAAGAACTCTTTTTGCATTTCAACAATTGAATACAAATAACCTTATGCCAATTGTTCTGGCACTTTCTGGATTATTTATTTGGTTAGAGATTTTAAGATTAATATATTTTAGATCAAAAAGTAAGCTAGACTTATTACGAAATAATTTTTCTTAACGAAATTGTTCAAATTTAAGCCCGCCTTGACTCGGATTAGGCGAGACAGGCGAAAAGAATGAAGACCGAGAAAGCGTAACAGAGTATACGTTGACGAGGTATGAATTCTTTGTAGCCAAATTTGAGCGATTGCAGTAGAAAAGGTTATTTAGTAATAAGTCTATTATAATAATTTTTTGTTTTTTTCTGTTTCCTCAATAATTTTAGCCATAGTTTTAACTACTAACGCTGGGTTTTGACCGATCGAGGTTTCCTCACTTAGCATAACGTAATCAGAGCCATCAAGCACGGCATTAGCCACATCACTCACCTCAGCTCTCTCTGGAGTATGTGATTTAACCATACTAAGTAACATCTCAGTGGCAGTAATTACCATTTTTCTTTTTTGATTGCACTTTTTTATTATTAGCTTTTGATAAACCGGAACCTCCTCGGCATGTATATGATCTCCCAAATCTCCTCTGGCAACCATTACACCATCTGCTTCCTTAATAATCTCATCAAGATTATCAATTCCTTTTTTAGTTTCAATTTTGGCAATAATCTTTATTTTTTTATTAAAAAATTTACGATATTTTTTAAGTTGGGAACCAGATTCTGCAAAAGAAACTGCTAAATAATCAAAATCTTGATTTTTTAACCAATTAATAATTTTATCCCCTTTAACATCATACATAAGTTTAATACCGTCAATTTGTCTAAGATAACTTGTTACTTGAAGAAATTCTTCCTTATTACCGTATTTGGTATTAAATCTGGCTATATTCATACCAGAGTTAACCATCTTTCTTAAAACTGTAACTTGATCACTTGCTGGACCAATTGTGGCAATAATTTTAGTTTTCATAGTTTCCTTTGCTGATATACTTATTTAGATATTTTTAATTGAATCTTATAACAAAACCAATATCAAACAAATTTTTTGATTAATTTATGACTTACGCGTTTGGTTATTGTTCGAGGTAATCAGTTTATCTCGAGTATCTTTGAGAGAAGAACTACAGATGTTGCAAATTTATCACTCGATTACTCATTTGAAGAATAAAAATATTGTTTTACGTTCAATCGCGTAAGTCGTGTAATTATTAAATTAATCACCAAAACAATCTTAAGTTATTAAGATAAATTTTGGTTATTAAGCTTGACTAAAAAAAGTAGAAAAAAATCTACTTTTTTGCCATCATTTTCCAAAGTAAAGCTGCTACGACTACAACTGCAACTACCCACCAGTACCATGCCATAGTTACCTCCGCTCCTGAATCCTAAAAAGGTTCAGGAAATCCGCCGTAAATCGCACTGATCTTACACTACGTAATAGGTTGATCAATAAGATTGTTAGCGGGCAATCAATTATTACTTTATTATATTATAACACACGTTAAGATAAATTAAAAATTTAAAACTAAAAATTAAAATTTATTGTATATTTATCCAATAATCAACAGCCAAATTCCTAAAGCAATCATTACAAAACCAGCAACACCATTAATTATGTTTAAATATTTTTGTTTAAATTTATGGGTATGTTCGATCGAAGAATATCCATTATAAATTATCCACGTTACTACAACAAGTGGGAGTACAAATATTATATTATAATAAAGGAGTATGGGGATAATTTTGGACCAAGTGCAATTTTGCGCTAAATATCCTAGTGTAAAAAAATATGGACCCCCCGTACAAGGTAATTCAATAAAACTAATAATAGCACCTGCAATTAATGCAGTATATGGGGTAGTGATTTTTGTGATAACTCGACTCGCAAAAGAATCCTCGGTACATATTCCACCAATACAAACTTTTTTAGCCTCTTTGGGTGGCCAAAAAGCAGTTTTTAGCTCAAACAGCCCAACCAGAACAGCAAAAATTCCTACACCCCAGTGGAAGTATTTGGCGAACTGGAATAATCTAAGGGTAGAAAACAGTCCAATACCAAAAAAGAAATAGGCCAAAAATAAACCAAGTATAAAGTAAAAACCGGTTTTAAGAACCCTATCCTTTCTACCAGACATAAACAAAGTTGCTAATAATATTAACAATACTGCAATAGCGCATGGATTTATTGAGTCAACTAATGCTGCCGAAGTAATAATTCCTAAATTTGGATCAGCAATTTCTCTAACAGAGCAAACTTGTGACATGAAATCTCCCAGTATATCAACTTTTAGAATAATCAAAACATATTTGTGATATACAAAAACAGTTTATTTAATGGGATTTATTAGTGGTCAGTAATAAACTATAGCGCTTTGATTATTAACAAATATGCTAAAAGTTGTATTACTGGGGCTCCCAATATTATATTAGACTTGTTACGTAATAATTTTTGTAGCGAAAGCTAAGAATTTTGAGTGAAAATAATGAAGAGTGAGAAAGTTGTAACAGAGTTACGCTGACGAACTATGAATTATTTTTTAACCAAAATTATTAGTTTGTAGTAAAAATGTTATTTCGTAATAAGTCTATTGTTATCTTATCATTATCTACAATTTTGGGCAAATTATATTTCCATTCGATCTCACCAATGAAAAAGCCCCATCTTAGAGGATGAGGCATTTTCATGGAGGGCCTGGTGAGGATCGAACTCACGACACAGAGCTTAAAAGGCTCCTGCTCTACCACTGAGCTACAGGCCCAGAAATAAATTCAAAAATCAAAATTTAAATAATCTCTTTATTAAAAAGAAGTTTGACAACTCTAAATGCATTGTAGCAAATATTAATAAATATTTCAATACTTTGTACTTAGAAAAAAGAATAGGCCAGCCCCAAGAGGCTAGCCGTAGATTTTAGTTCAAAACCATTATTTTTTATTTTTAATCAGTTTCTGATAAATATCAGCAACTATCTTAGCATAAATGCCTGGTTTATACTTATCAGACATAACCTCAGCCAGTGCAAATTGCTTCATACTATCTGACATAGTTTTGTTACCCAAAATCTGCAGTGCGGCCTTACTCATACCATTGGCAATATTGTTTGGCTCAACTAGAATTCCTGTTCGGCCATCAATCACCAAATCCGGTACTCCGCCAGCTCGCACTGCCACAACTGGCATATGTGTCATGGCTTCCAGAATACTACGTGGAGTATTATCTGTGGTACTGGCGAAGAGAAACAAATCGCTCATTTGGTAGTAAAGAAATGTTTTTTCTCTAGGAATTTGGCCAATAAACGAAATTTTGTTGGGAGGGATTTTTAATTTACTCACCAACTCTGGGTAAATATTATCCTCGTCACCTCCGCCCACTATCACAAGATGACAATCATTTCTGATGCAAAGTATCCTTCTAAAAACCTCTAATAGTTGGTCGATATTTTTTTCTGGTGTAACTCGACCGAGGTAAAGAAGAACTTGGTCATTGGAGCTAATATTAAGTGATGCTTTGAGCTCCTTTACTTGGTCTAGACTCGGCTTGGGTATCTCAAGGTTGATTGCTAGTGGCAAAACCTTTATCATCGAATATACATTAAACGATTTTAGCATTTTTGCTACAGGATTGGTTGGTGCCAGTATCAAATCAGCATCATTACACATGGGTTTAATCCAAAGTTTTTTGGCAAACCAACTTATTATTTTGATTATGGGATTTGGAACTGAAAATTTAATCTTTTTTTTGATTATCGGAATCATAAATGTAACTTCTTCTAACCAACATTCCAAATAATCAATAACAAGTGTATGCCAGGTCATAACTAGAGGAATATTAAGCTTTTTGGCAATAATTGAGGCAAGTCTGTGAGTCGCATAAGGTCCGTGGCTATGGAGTATATTTGGCTTTAAACTAATAATTTTATCAATCAAGTTTTTAGAAAAAATTGGCCAGGCCGCGCGGTAGTTTCTCTCCTTAATGTGGTAAGAAGGTATGCGAATGACCCAATTTCCACCACAACTGTAATTTGGATAATCAGGTGTAACAATATAAACAATTAAACCCAATGCTCGCAAATTATCTGCCAGATTTTGTACTGCCTCTGTCACCCCACAATTATAGGGGTAATATGACTCTGTAAAAAGCACGATAACCATCAGTTACCTCCTATAATATTTATTTGGAAAAGGGCGATAGTATTAGATTATACCTTGATAATCAAAGCAAATCAAGGTTTGCATTGACAAAATCAATTATTTGCTCTAATATATTAATGAACCTTAACAATCGCAAAATGTTCTTGGGTTTCTTTTTTTATTCACAGTGAGCTTGTCAAATGGATCAAACTATGTGTAAAAAAGGGAATCCAAGAAAAATTAAAGGAGGATGTCATAATGGAAACTATTGATCAGGAGCTTCAGACAAAAGCTATGGTTGCTGCAAGGAGAATAATCAATAAAAACCTTGAGCTTGCACCAGACCACAATCTCCTTGTTATCTTTGATAAATCATCCGAACAAGTAGCTGATGTGTTCAGAGATGTAGCAGAAAAAATTCTGGATACCGGGAGAGTCGTTATGATTGATCTTGACGATGATGGTTATAAACCAAGACCAATAACCAAATTTGATACACTTCTCGCAGTAAAAATTGCTTTACAAAGATCTCAAGCGGTAATAATTATCTACAATCATGCTGGAGTAGAAGAGGTTGATGCAGTCGATCTTCCAATATTGAATATTTGCAATTCTCATAAGATAAAATTTATCACAAGAATCGGGTTAACTCTGGAACTGCTGGCACAGCTTTCTTAAGCAATGGATACGGGACTGTCGCCGAATATGGTAATTTTCAGCCAAAATGATGTTTGGCGATAGTCCCTAAACACCTCAAAAAGATTTGATAAAGAGTTTGATAGGCCCCCGCTCAGCGGGGGCTTTTTCATTTAATTAAACTATTTTTTACTTTCGAGTTTACTTTCCGAGGTCGCACCTCCGCTAGTTTCATGCCTAAACGATTGACACAATTTAGTTTTTACCCTATAGTATTGGTGTACCTTAACAAACTCCTTGGATTTCTTTTTTTGCCAGTGGTGATTCGCCGTTGGTAAAAATCAAAAACCCAAGGAGGCAACAATAATGGAAAGTGTAGTCGATAGGTTTCTCAGGTATGCACAGATTGACACCCAATCAGTGGAAGCCAAACATGGTGAGGAGAAAAAGCATCCCAGTTCTCACGGTCAAATAGAATTGGGTAATCTACTCAAACAAGAAATTCAAGAAATGGGTATTCCCTTAATAACGAATTTGCCTGACGGCTATTTTATCGTCGAGTTACCAGCAACAGATGAGTCACTTGCAAGTGCCCCAGTTGTTGGATTTGCTGCGCATCTGGATACTTATCCGGAATTTTCTGGTAAAGTTATGCCTATGATGCATGACTATCAGGGAGGTAGCATCATTGTAGGCAAAAACGAAAAAGGTGCAGAAATAATCATCGAAGCAGCTGATCTCGTAGGACTGGAAGGTAAAACAATAATTACAGCCAATGGAACAAGTTTGCTCGGGGCCGATGACAAAGGCGGCATCGCCACAATTATGGAAGTACTATCGTGTCTGGCCAGTAATAAAGTCTCCCACGGACCTCTGATCGTTATATTCTGCACCGATGAAGAAACTGGAAGCTTAAACGTCGATATTCTTCCCAAAGAAATTATCGAGTCACTCGATGTACTTTGGACGATAGACGGTGAACGGCTCGGGAAGTTGGATGTGGGATCCTTTATTGGTAGGAAGGTCGTAGTAATCTTCAACGGTGAAGATGCTCATCCTGGGGTTTATGGGGACAAACTTAAACCGGCTCAATACGCAGCGGTTGATTTTGTGGCTGAATTGGCAAAACTCCCCACTCCGATGAATACGTCGGACGATCAAGGATTCTGTTATGTTACCAAATTCGAAGGCACTGCAACACAAGCTACGGTAACCTGTATCCCACGTTATTTTTCTTCTGAGGATTCGGAAAAAATGGGTGCGACAATAAAACAATTTGCCCGGAAATCTGCTGAAAAATATAGGGTGACTGTCGAGATTCCAACCAATGAGGTGCAATATCTCAATACTGCAGATGCCATCAAATCAAAGATGCACCTCGTTCAACCTGGAATTATGGCATTGGAATCAATGGGGGTTACCGTCGAACTCCAAAATATTCGCGGTGGCACCGACGGCGGCATGCTGAACATGGTATACCCGAATCTCCCAGCACCTAACTTGGGATACGGAGGAGCCAACTTCCACGGCCCACGAGAATTCCTTGTAAAAGAGGAATTGGAAATGGCACCTTTGGTGGTGCTCAAAATGATCAAAATCTATAGTCAAGTAGAATGCTTGAGCGCATAGCTTAAGATTAATGACAGCAATGCCCC